>JAYEPE010000105.1:0-3845 GCA_034723735.1 Campylobacterota bacterium
CAAAACACTTTAAAAAAAATGAACTTAAGCCTCACCTGAGTAAATATTGGAAAATACCACCAGACCAAAATGCAGCATTTGTAGCGTGCATGGAAGATGTTCTTGAAGTATATGCAAGAGCTTATGAATAAGTTGTGCTAAATTAACACCTTAAAGAAAAAAAGTAAATGCCCTTATCGAGTCTCATTAATAGCAGTTTTATAAAACTCGAAATATTCTAAAATAGGTGCTTTTGGATTCAAAAAAAATATGAGATTTTATGAATTTAGAGGTGTAGAGAATGCTATGGGATTATTTGGGCACATCTCATAAGTTTCATTTTAATTAAGCTTTTGATATAATCAACGCGAAAAATACAAAAAAGGATATCAATGAAATTAAGTATTGCGCTCAGCGTTGCATTAGCAGCACTGTTTTATACAGGTTGTAGTAGTTCATCAAGCGGAGGTCAAGAATTTGACTCTATCGGATTAGGTGAAATTGAAAATAAGATCATCACTTATGACAATAACGGTGAAGAGCACTCTTATCAATATTGTGCTGGTGATGAGTTACGTTATGGGTCAAACTACAGCAATACGGGTTCTTATGTTGTAAATGGAAATGATGTTGATATTTCTGAAGATATCAACTCAATTTATTACACCATTACTGGTAACTTCGTCGTAGGAACAGAATATACTGTTGGATATGATGATCATACAGAGAAAGTAATAAAAATTGAAGAAAGTATTTGTGAGGCGCGCTAAACTTTTTTCTTAGTAGCTATAAAACTGTAACAACAGTGTTATAGCTACAGATTTTCTGCATCAAAAAGTATCAAAAAAATGTCACTTTTTTCACTACTTACACACTTTCTTATATTTATTTTAATGTTGTTCTGCTAAAATAATCCGCATATATTATTACGCTAAGTTTGATTAAGCCTTTAATCATTTTGTCATAATATTAATCCCAAATATCCATCTAGGAGTGTGTATGAAATTTAGTTTGTTGTTACTGCCATTTGCAGTTATGCTGTTGATCACAGGTTGTGCTCAAAAAGTTAAGATAAAAGCATTGAACCCAGCAGAGGTTGGTCAGATGGCTGAAAAGAAAAAAATTGCTATCACCTCTTTTAAGAATGATAAAGTTGGTTTATCAGGAAAAATTGAGTCTTCAATTGCGAAGCATAAGCTAGATAAGCAACGTTACTTCACTGTCCTTAGCCGTAAAGACCTTAATAAAGTTATGGCAGAACAGAAGTTACAATCATCTGAACTCATGGATGAAAAAACAGCATCTAAAATTGGTAATCTTTTAGGCGCTCAAGCCTTAATCAATGGTGAAATCAGTGATGCACAAGCTGAATCTACTACTTATAAAGTTGATAGAGAGAAATGTCTTTCATACTATAAAAATGGTGGATGTGCTAAATGGAGATATTATAAAGACACGTGTAGAACAACACAAGCAACCGTTTCTGCAAATATCAACATTGTAAATATGGAAACAGGGTCACTGCTTTATGGGGATACATTCGTTGAAAACTATAGTGCTGATACATGTAAACACAGCAATGTTCTCTCTAAACAACAAGCTCTTGGATACTTAGCAGGTAGAATTGCAAATAAGTTTGTCTATAAACTAACACCACAATATGTCTATTTTCAAGTGACACTCTTAGAAGATATCGAACTTGAAAATGTTACAGAAAAAGATGAAGATTCATTAAAATACGCTCTTGAATATATCAAAGCAGGTCGTATGGCAAAAGCAGACACAATCATCACAAAAATTATGGATAATACGAACGGTCAAAGTTATGTTGTTAGTTATGACCTAGGAGTCGTTAAAGAAGCTCAAGGGCAATTTGCTGAAGCAAAAAAACTTTATGCTCTTGCTGATAGTCTAACTATGGAGCCAAATGATGAGATTAATGCAGCTATTTTGCGTATAGAAGCTATTCTTGAAAAACAAGAAGAAGCTAAGCAACAGATGAATGCTAAATAAATCTCTATTACCTCTCTTTGTAATAGTATTTTTTTTAGGATGTGGTGGGACAACTCCCACTCCATCAACACAAATATCAAAAAAAGAGCCTCCCTCTTGGTATCTTAATCCCCCGCAAGATAATGCACAGTTTATGTATGGTGTTGCCATGGAATATGATCGTGAAAGTGCCATAAAAGCTGCCTTGAGCGATATGATCTCCAAACTTGGTATCTCTATCGAATCAAGTTTTCAAAACACCCAAACTGTTGAATATTCTCATGCTACAAAAAAGACCATGAGTGACATCAAGGCCGATATTTCTAAAACAAAAATCAATAATTACAAAGTGATACAATCCGAACGTGTGAGTTATAAAGAGTTTGCTGTTCTTGTTCAAACCGATAAAAAAGAGTTTACCTCAGGGCTTATCCAATCTCTAGATAATAAAATCGATTCAATAAACAGAGAGTTAGCAGTAGTAAAAAGCAGTGATGTTCTTACACGCTACAATACCAAAAAAAGCGTCTCTCAGAAAGCACTCAAGATGAATTCCGATGTTTTACTTGTTGCAGCACTAGATAAAAGCTTTAAAAAAGAGCCTTATCTTAAATTTATTGATTCAACCCACAATCTCTTTTTAAAGGCTAAAAAGTCTCTACACTTTAGTGTATCAGGCAATAAAAGATCCTCTGAATTTGTAAAAAGCATCAAAGACTATCTAGTGAAGCATCAATTTCAACTCTCAGATACCATCAATAAAGATACCGTAAGTATAAAACTGCTTGCCAATGAGAAACTCACTCAAAGTAACGCTATGTCTATTGCTATCATCACACTCTCTATCAATGCCACAAACAGTGCAAAACGTATTGGTGGAAAGTCTTTGACAATGAAACAGCGAAACAGTGGCGACATGCAGCGTACCTATCAAAATGCCGCAGTAAGCTTAAGCGAAGAGATCGAAACACAAGGCATCAACGAAGTCATTGGTCTCAACCTTAACATATAGTCTTTTAAACACTCTCTTTTGCTGTGTTTAAAAGTGGAAAAGGGGTCGTGTTATAACTATAACTTTTCTGATTATATATAAAAGAATTATTCTTCCAATAAGTAAGACCCTCACTTACATCATAACACCTCAATATTTCTCATAGCGCAAAAGTGATTTATATATAATTATCCATTTAAGTTCTGAGATAAAGTTATAGTTATAACCCGACACCTTTTCTCGACCCCTTTTCTCGACCCCTTTTCTCGACCCCTTTTCTCCTTTTCTTTTGGTTTTAGTATATCATAAAACTTATATTGATGTCCTGACCCCTTGACCCCTGCTGACCCCTTGACCCCTGACCCCTTGACCCTGACCCCTTGACCCTTGACCCTGTGTTCAGTTTAGAAGAAACTAGCACAAGACCTTGGAATATCAAATGAATAGTTTTTAACTTCACTTATATGAATTAATCCATCATATTGTTCGGCAAAGCCATCTACTTTTTCATTTAGAGTGTGTCCTCTAAATTTTATATACATACTTTGGTAAGGTTTTTTATGATTTTCTTTATAAAATTTATTCATTTGATGACCTGCAAAGTGATAGCCAACCCAATATGATGTTTTACTATTGCATGGAGTAAAACTATGTACTTCATGACCCCATGAATATATACCTTCATAAATTTTATCATGCTCAAAAGTATTAGAAATTGGCACTAGAGTTTCTATATCTATTTTGTTTCCATCTGGGTCATATCCTTCTTTATTTGCTAAATAATTAAATTTATACATTCCTGCCAAGCTAATGATTAGAATAATTATAAAAAATGAAATTATAAAGCATTTTAGTATCTGTATCATTTTCTTCAAAAGTGATC
>JAYEPE010000106.1:0-17639 GCA_034723735.1 Campylobacterota bacterium
ACCATTTTTGCCTGAAGAGAATCAGGATAAGTATCAATATCACGTAGTAGTTCAACTGTTATAAAACTATCTTCTAAACGTTTTATAATCATATTATCAAGTAGTGTCGTTTTTTCCATCTTTCGGCACCAACGGCAACTTTCACTCACTATCATAACATATAATATTTTATTCTCTTGAACTGCTTTACTATGAGCAGTAGCATAATCATCATACCACTGCACTGCACTTAAATTTAGTAATAAACCTAGTATTACATGTAAGAAAAAAATACGAATCATTTATAAATTCCTAATACTGCTGTCTAACTATACGATTTGACTCTACTTTCTTTTCTTTTGACATAAATTTAATATAAGATATAAAGATTGCGATTAGAAGAAGTGTAGCTACAATTTCATAGCCAATTGCCCATACTATAAAAAAAGCTGTAATATCAAAGACTAAAAATTTCTCCATATCTCCACGAGCAATAGCTAAAAAAAGAAATAAAATACCCGTAATATAAGGAATCGTAACAAAGTAAAAACCAAGCATAATACCTTCCCAGCCTTCAGGGGAGATAATATAATCTTTTACATCAATTTCCTGAGAGCCAAAAGAGTCTTTTCTTTTACGAGACTCTCTAAGACGATTTTTATATGCCTTGGCACCACGAAGAGAATGAATATTATGGCTATCTCGTTGAAAATTAGGTACACTCATTAACCATCCTCTTGCATATATTTTAAATTTTGAACTATAAAATCATAATTATACCCCGAGATTGTATCATGTCTTAGTATAATTCAAAATAACTTTTTTAAATACTCTATAAAGACTCTCAACTTCATCAATACTTGTACGTTCATTTTGTGCATGAATTCTATCATTTTTAACACCAAATTCAACAACATCAATACCATAAGGTGCTATAAATCTTGCATCAGAAGTCCCTCCAGCAGTCGAATGTTTCGGGCTTACTCCTGTTACATGTAAGATTGAAGCATCTAAGGTTTTTACTATCTTAGAATTTACATCTGTCATAAAAGGATATGCAGACTGATCAAGTTGTAATGAGTAATCAAATTCTTTAAAATATTTATGAATAAATTTTTCAATATCTTCTTGGTTTGTTTTTGTAGAATTTCGAACATTAAACATCATTTTTAGCTTACCTGGAGTAACATTTGTCACTTGCATACCTGCTCTAATATCAGTAATAACAAATTGACTTGGAGCAAAAAATTCATCCCCATTATCAAGGTTTATCCCTGCCATATTAGGTAAGACTTGCGCTACTTTATGAATAGGATTGATAGCTTTTTCAGGATAGGCAGCATGGCCTTGTTTGCCAATTTTTTCGATAATACCATTAATAGATCCACGTCGCCCTACTTTCATTGCATCACCAAATTCTACTTCACATGTAGGCTCTGCCACGATAACACTATTTGGGAGAAGATTATTCTCTTCAAGGTATTTCAAAACTTTCACTGTGCCATGCTTAGCAGGCCCTTCTTCGTCAGAAGTTAGCAAAAGTGATAGCGTTCCTTTAAAATTTGTAGTATCTTTTAAGGCTTGAGTGAATGCAGCGACACCACTCTTCATATCTTGCGTACCACGTCCATAAATGTATCCATCTTTTTCTATTGCTTTATAAGGCTCACATTCCCACCCATCACCAGCAGGAACCACATCAACATGCCCCGCAAAACAGAGATGCTCACCTTCTGAGAATTTTTTATAGATAAAAAGATTTTTCACCTCTTCAATATCAATACGAATAGCCGTATAATCTTTAAGATACAGCTCAATAAAATCTAATAATCCACCATCATCAGGTGTTTCACTCTTGGCACAAATAAGTTTTTTAAAAAGTTCGATAATATCCATAATAATTATTTAGGCACCGTGTTTTCATAAAAAACATACGTTGAAAAGGTACTTACCTCAAAATAAATTTTACGTTCATTTTCATCGGCAATATGATTAAAATTTTGATCATCAATTCCATAACCATAACGATATGCACGTGCTTCACCATCATCAGTTCCCTTGCCCGTGCTCAATTTATCAACTTTAATAAATCGTTTCACAAGCTTTTCACCTGCATACACATCAACAACACCATTAGTTCCAGTCCAGTTTTGCATACTATGACTAAATTTATTTTGAGTCTCTTGAGTACAGCCACTCATTAACAAGATAACAACACTCAAGCTAAATATAACTTTTTTCATTTTTAATCCTTATAATAAAAATTCTTTTTCAAATATATCATCTATATCGATAATATTTCTCTCTTTCAATGAAGAAATGACAGAAGGCGTACATGTAACATCATCAGGCCAACGTCTAGTAAAACCATCTAACTCATTTTTATTGGTAGCATCAATCATCATACAGTTTTTTGCAAAATATAAATCTCTATTTGAATCAATATTATTTACAACACGCCAGATTAACATATAAGCATTATCAAGATAGTTATTTTTCTCATCTACAATTACTAAGATTTTAAAATGCTTGTACAGAGGTTTTAGTTCTTCAAAGAGCTTTTTTTGAGAGCTATATTTTTCAACGCTAATGACACAAATAGGGTTTTTAGTATGAGTGCAATACTGTTTTAAATCCTTTACATGTAAAGATACCTCTTGCACCTTCTCTAACAATACGGTGTTATCTAAAAGGCTTACATGTAAGTCCTCTATCTCATCACCGGTACAATCAATTCCTAGTTTTCCACCTACAGCAAACTTTGGCGAGCTATGATCTAAGGCATCTACAACACCTCTACTGATAAATAGATCATTAATATCTATACGATTTAAAATATATTCTGTAATTGCTTCATGATCTGTTAAATCAGGTGCATCACTATCAACAAAGATAGCATGTTTAACAAAGCTCATCTGCCCTACACCCCAAAAAGCATGCATTACTTGTTGGGCATGTCCAGGGTAGAAAGTTTTTATCTTAGCCAAGATAAGATTATGAAAAACTCCATTTTCAGGCATATAATAATCTACTAAATCTGGTACTGTTGTTTGAAGTAGCGGTAAAAAAATACGCTCTGTAGCGTGACCCATGTATTTATCTTCTAATGGAGGCTTGCCTACAACAGTTGCACAAAAGAGTGGATCTTTCTTACATGTAATAGCTGTTACCTCCATAAACGGATAATCCTCTTCTAGTGTATAATAACCCGTATGGTCACCAAAAGGCCCTTCAATTTTAAGGTTTTCAACATCTACTAAACCTTCAATGACATAATCCACATCTCTAGGAATATATATATCATTGGTGATAGATTTTACAATTTGGGCATTCTCTTTTTTTACAAAACCATATAAAAGAAGTTCAAAAACTCCGATAGGAAGTGGTGCTTGTCCACACCAGATATACATCGGGTCACCACCAATTCCAATGGATACTGGCATCTTCACACCAGCCTTTTTGTACTCATGGAAAAAATGATTGCTATCTTTATGAATTTGCCAATGCATTCCTAGTGTATGATCATCATATACTTGCAAGCGATACATTCCAAGATTATTCATTTTACCATCAAGTGATTTTGTATAAACCTGCCCCATTGTTATAAAAGGTCCTGCGTCTTGTTCCCAAGTTGTAAGAATAGGCAAATCACTCAACTTCGCATCTCTACCCAATTTGATAATCTCTTGGCACTCCCCTTTTCTCTTCAATTTTTTAGGAAAAACAGATTTAAGATTAAAAAGTTGCTTAAACATAGAGAGTTTATCCATAAAGCCACTTGGAGGCTTCATCTTAAGCAAGGCACTAATCTCCGCGCCAATTGCATCACCATCACCGATAAGAAGTTCTACAGCCTCGGGTGAGCAAAAAACATTCATTAAAATCGGTTCGCTAAATTTTTTATTATTTTTTTTATCTACTACATTAGTAAAAAGCAGAGCTTGACTTTGCGGTTTTTTCACCTCAATATAAGCGATATGCGGAATTTCAAGATAAATATCTAGTTCATCATCAATAGTTCGTAAAAGATTATGTTGTTTTAAAAGTGTAAGTGTTTTATTCATTAATCCAAGCTACCTTAATAATTTAATAAAATTATAGCGATTTCTACGTATCAATCCCAATCATCCATAATACTTTTTTTAGTTTTTGAAATTTTTGGCTCTTTTTTCTTAGAGTTTAGTTGCTCTTCATACTCAAGCTCTAAACCTCGTGAAGTCATCGTAAAACCCTTAACATTAATTTTACCTTCATGGATGGCTTTGTGATGCTCTTTACATAGTGGTATAAGATTTGATTGATGATCTTGATGAAAATGTCCAATAAACCCTGCTTGGTCTGCAAGAGATTGGTGTGAAATATGATGCACATCTTCAGCAATACCTCCACAAACCACACATTTAGTGACATAGAGGTCTTTATTGTACTTACTAGTACGTTTTTTAGTCAATAATTCAAGCTCATCAAAATCATTGGCAAGACGTTTTCTAATTTTATTCGCAGCATCTAAAAATTCACCATCCATATGCAGTGAACGAGCAAATTCCAAACCATAAACACTACTCCCACTTCCAGCTTGTAAAATTCGATTAAAAAGTAACTTATCTTCTCTCTCATTGTATTGAACACTCAGATGTAAATCTACAACATTATCTAAGGAACGAATCTCTTTCATAGTTGCGAGTTGGTGCAAGTGTGTAGCAAAAAGAAAAATAGAACGTAATTTTGCTAATTTAATAATGGCACTTGCCACAATAGCAACACCAGAAAGTGTCTCTGTCCCATGAGAGATTTCATCTCCTAAAATTAGAGAGTGCTCTGTAGCACGGTTAAATATATTTTTCATCTCCAACATCTCTACAGCAAAGGTTGAGAGTCCTTTAGAGAGATTATCTTGTGAAACGATGCGGGTAAAAATTGACTCAAAGAGTGAAAACTTCATGGCTGATGCAGGTACGAAAAATCCTGATTGGGCTAAAAGTACACTAATACCAATACTTTTCATTAATGATGACTTTCCACTAGAATTAATACCGTATAAAAGTACTCCATTAATATTGTGCCCATCATGAACAGATACATCAAGCATCACTGTTTGGGGATAAGGCAAGTCCATATAAGAGCGCTCTCCCATAATAATATCATTGGGGACATAGATACCTTGACGCTCTTGTATTTCTATGAGTGGATGACGTAGACCCATGATTTGTAAAAAATTTTCATCATCACGTACCTCTGTAATCATAGGGCGTGAGTAGTTATAAAGTTGTGCTATTTTAGCTGAACTCACCGCTACATCTAAATCAGCCACATAACGGATAATACGCTCAAAAAGCAAGGTGTATCGTCGCTCATAAGTAAGTTGAAGTTGAATAAAACGCTCTTTTACCAAAGAGACGATTTTACTGCGATTACGCATGATCTTATCGGAGAGTTGATCGGTAAAATCTGAAGTTATTTTTACACTATTGGTAAGCTTCTTAATAGAAAATTCTCTACATGTAAGGACTTTTCCATCAAGGCTTATAGTGCTTTCATTAAAAACACTCTCTATCAATGAGTAACGATTTTTACTAAGTGAAATATAGTAACCTTCTTTATCTAGAAGCCCTAAGCTCACATAACGGCTTTGAGAAGAACTACTCACATGACTTAGCATCTCTTCAATATGTTGCATAATAACACCAAAATCATGAAGCATTTGGGCATTCTCATCAACAAGAGTATCAATAGCAACATCCACGCCTGGCATCAAGAAATTATCATCAAGGGTATTTGAGGTAAAACGTCGTGAAGTATCTAAATCGAAACTTACCTCTATATCTCGAATAAATTCATCCACTTCAAAATCACTAAATGGAGCTTTTTGGATTTTATGTTTTTTTATATATGCCATTAAATCACGTACCCCAATCAATGATTCATATACGTAATTCATCTCAAAAGGATGCAATCTAGCAAGTTTAATACGACGTGAAAGTCTCTCAATATCATAAATACCTCGCAAGGTCTCCTCAAGCAGTCGTGAATGTGAACTGACCTTTTCAATCAAATTGTAACGACGTTCTAACTCATTGCGCTCCTTAATAGGATTTAAGAGACGCTCTTTTAAGAGACGTTTTCCAATAGCAGTGGCACTTTTATCAATAAGTTTGGAGAGTGTCAGTTCATTTCTATCTTTTGAGACGATAGCTAACTGTTCAAGTGCATTATTGCCCAGATAGAGATAACGGCGATTATCAATAAGATTTGGACGAGATAGCTTTTGAATGATATGAACATCATGTTCAATAATAAAATGTACTAAGATTGCTAAAGCTTCAGAAATCATTGGAGTTCGTTCTAAGTCCATATGTTCAACTGGCGAGAGTAGTGACTGAATCTGATACACTTTTTGAAAAAGGGTATTTTGATAGGAGATTTTAGGACGCTCATGATTAACGCTGTAAGTATAATGCTCTGGAATTTCCAAATAACGAATAAGCTCTTTTTGATCATCTACCCCATCTAAAAATGTGATAACAACCTCAGAGGTTTTATAAATATTTAAAAGATTAAAAACCTCATCGAGTGCATAGCTTTGATCTTCACTTGTTCCATGAGTTTCATACAGTGATGTTTTTCCTGTTGTCACATCAATAGCACTATATCCAACTGAATAAATATCACGGTTTTTATCAATTAAGAGTGAGACAATGTAATTATCTTCATTATCAAGTGTATAGTCAAAATTGGTACCAGGAGAGATAATTTGAGCAATATAACGGCTTATTTTTGGTGGAGTACCTCGCTGCTTCACGACAATAACAGTATATTTTTGCTCTTGTATCACACGGTTTAAATAACGCTCAAATGAGACAGCAGGAACACCCGCTAAAAGAGGATTTTTAACAGAATTTTCTACAATACTTTTATTTTTCTTGGTAAGTTGAATATTTAGCAGTTCTGCCATCTCCTTGGCTTTACCAATTTGATGTTCATCATTATTGACTTCATAGACCTCAAAAAAGGTGCCAATTTCCATAAAAACAACACTATTGTGACCATAGCGATCTTCAAATTGTTCTTGCAGTTCAAAATAAGTTTCTGTCAACAATCGACTTTTATCATTAACGATATCATTTAATTGGGAACTTAACATATAAAAAGAGGCCCTTAAGATTTAAGTAATTAGCGTAGATTATACTGATGTGTGCTACACTTTTATTTATTATAATATTAGGATTATATCATGAAACGTCCCCAACCCATCAATGAAGAAGTTATATTTGATGGAAGAAGTCTTATCTCCGAGACAGACACCAAAGGTGTTATTACTTTTGTAAATCGCAAATTTGTTGAAATGTCAGCTTATCCGCGAGAAGAATCTATCGGTCAACCCCACAGTATCCTTCGTCATCCAGATATGCCCAAATCTGCTTTTGCTGAAATGTGGAAGATTATTAGAAGTGGGAAAATCTGGGATGGTTATGTCAAAAATTTACGAAAAGATGGTAAGTTTTACTGGGTTGTTGTTCATATTGTTCCTAAACTAGATGAGAATGGAAAAATCATTGGTTATATCGCCTCACGTAAAGTCCCTGACCGTGACAAAATCCAACAGATGGAAAAAGTTTATAAGAAAATGCGAGAAGCAGAATCTTAAATCTATAGGTACTGCGCGACATCATTAATAGCTTCAAGAAGCTCTTCTTTGCTTTCAAAGATAAGCTCAATTCGATTCTTTGGCTCTTCTTCTAAAGGGTCAATATCAAATATCAAAACATACGATTCAATAGTAATAACATCAGCTTTCATCTGCGCCCACTCTAAAGAAACCTGAGCACGTTCACCAGAAGCATTTACTGTAGCAGCAGGATAAAGTCTTGTAATCTTTTCTAAATCTATCTCTCTGTTTTGCGCCTTGTAAATCACTTATAACTCCTTGAGTGTAAATCTTTTTAAGATAAAAATATAAAATAGTGTTGCAATAATAAAACCACATCCTAAAATAATAGTAATGAGCATAATACTAATACCAAGCTCTGCCAAAAAACCAATAAACAGCGAGGTAAGTGCTGCCATTAACAAAAAGAGCATGTCATTATAAGCAACCACTCTACCATAAAAATGCTCATCAATATTGTGCTGTAAAAGCGTGTATGTATATGACCAGAGTGTTGTTGTTCCAAGTCCTACAATAATAGATGCTAATAAAGAGAGATAAAAATTTTCAACAACTGCTGCCCATAAGAAAAGTGAAGTAGCTTGAAAGAGTAAAAGGTATGTTAATCTTTGAGTATTGAGATATTTTCCTATTAGTATCGGTCCAATAACTAAGCCTATAGCTCGTGAGGTATGCATTAAACCTAATGCTAGAGATGTCGCAATTACTGATGCATAAAATTGCTCTACCATTAATGCTACTAAGGCATCATATGCTGTCATACCGACAAACGAGTGCAATATTAAAAGATATAGCACTAAAGGGTTTTGCATTATATATGTAATAGTTTCTTGCATCATCTTTATAAAATTACTATCTGTTTTATTTGTCTTTACATGTAAAGAGAGACGAAGTAATAATACAAACGCAATCACAAACAATAAAGCATCTAAAATAAAGGCGATACTAACCCCTACCTGATAGACAACAAAACCACTAATTGCCATTCCAAAGGTATAAGAGAGTGACCAGATAATAGAGTGTATTTCATTGGCTAACTGCAACTGTTTTGGCTTAAGAATTCGTGGCAAAAGTGCCATTTCAAGTGTAAAATAAAAACTTGATGCACCCATACGTAAAAAGATTAATAGAAATAAAAAAGGCAGATCTGCCTCTTTAGTAATGCTTACTAAAAAAAGTGTTGCTACAATTTCAATACCAATAAGCCAAAGCATTACTTTTTTAGGCTCAAACTTATCAATAATTACACCACTAAAAGGAGCTTGTAAGACTCCTGGTAAAAAATGCATAGCCGCTGTCAAGGCAATAACTGATGCAGATACTTCCATTTCAATAAGCAAAGTATAAATAGCAACATTACTAAACCATGCTCCAAAATATGCTATTAATTGAATAATAGACAACTGTCTTAAAATATGTTCTTCACGTAAAAGAGAGTAATATCGATTCATAAGAGAAAGAGTATCATAAATTTTGTCTTAGGGAGCTCTAAAGTTTATTTTTTCCTTGCCGATACTACTTGCAAGAGAGAATACTAGAGAAAGGATACATTATGGAACTGATGCAAAACGTTGCGAAAATGCAAAATTCACAGACACAACCAGCACAACAGGCAAGCAATACCGTACAAATGCAGCAACATCAAGCTGAGGCAGTACAAAAAGCTGAAATCAATCAGGAGAAACTTTCAGAAAAAAATGTAGTAAAAATTGATTCTGAAAAAGATATGGAAGCCCTAATAAACGAGTTGAATGATTCCATTAGCCCATTTCGTACATCATTACGTTTTGGATTTGATAATAGTTCTAAGGATTTTTATGTTTCTGTAATTGAATCACAGTCAAATCGTCTTATTAGTCGTTTTCCAGCGGAAAAAGCTGCTGATTTTTTACCAAAAATTCAAGAGGTTAATGGATTTTTGTTTGATCAAAAAGGCTAGTATTACTACGTCTATAAAACTATAAACTATATTTAGAGGAATGACTTATGAATAATTTAGCTTATAATACTTATGCCCAAAATAATGTTGGCATAGAGTCACCAGAAAAGCTCATTGAGATGCTCTACGAGGGAACACTTCGTTTTAATATGCAAGCAATACGATCTATTCAAAATAGTGATATTGAAAAAAGAACCTACTGGATCAATCGTAGTATAGCTATTTTTGTTGAGCTCATTCAAACTTTAGACTTTTCTCATGGAGATATTGCACACTATTTAAGTGGTTTATATAACTACCAACTACAATTATTAATGGAAGCAAATATAGAAAATAAAATAGAAAATATAGAAGAAGTCAATCGCGTTATCAAAGGTCTCCTCGAAGCATGGAGAGAAACTACTCAGATAGCAGAATAAGTCAAGTTCCATTCGAGTTCTTGACCTATTAAAAAACTTACATACACATTAATTTTAATCCCAAATCTTACTCTACAGAGTTTTTTAGCTTCTTTTAGATAAAATCACCAAATTATTATATGAAGAAGTGACATGAAAAAAGAAGTTAAAAAAGTTGTTTTAGCCTATTCAGGTGGTCTTGATACCAGCGTTATACTCAAATGGTTGCAAGATGAGTACAACTGTGAAGTTGTAACATTTACTGCTGATATTGGACAAGGTGAAGAGGTTGAACCTGCTCGTGCTAAGGCACTTGAATTTGGAATTAAACCTGAAAATATTTTTATTGATGATTTACGCGAAGAATTTGTCAAAGATTACGTTTTTCCTATGTTTCGCTCTAATGCTATTTATGAGGGTGAGTATCTTTTAGGTACTTCAATTGCCCGTCCACTCATTGCAAAACGACAAGTCGAAATTGCAAAAATTGTTGGTGCAGATGGCGTATCTCATGGTGCAACAGGCAAAGGAAATGATCAAGTTCGCTTTGAAGTAGGATATTTGAGCTTAAATTCTGAATTAACTGTTATTGCTCCATGGAGGGAATGGGATTTGATGTCTCGTGAAAAACTTCTCTCTTATGCAGAAGAACATGGCATTTCTATTGAGAAAAAAGGTAAAAAATCACCTTATTCTATGGATGCAAATCTTTTACATATCTCTTACGAGGGAGGACTTTTAGAAGATCCAAACAGTGAACCAGAAGAGGCAATGTGGCTGTGGAGTGTCTCTCCAGAAGATGCACCTAATGAAGCTGAGTACATTGAAATTGATTATAAAAATGGTGATCCTATTGCACTTAATGGACAGGAGTTAAGTCCAGCAACAATGCTTGAAGAGTTAAATACTTTAGGAAAAAAACATGGTATCGGTCGTATTGATATCGTTGAAAATCGATTTGTAGGAATGAAAGCACGTGGATGTTATGAAACGCCAGGCGGAACAATTATGCTAAAAGCCCACCGTGCTATTGAATCTATTACATTAGATCGTGAAGAAGCACATCTTAAAGATGAGATGATGCCACGTTATGCCAAATTAATCTACAACGGGTTTTGGTTCTCACCAGAGCGTGAAATGTTACAAGCGGCTATCGATAAGACTCAAGAGCATGTAGAAGGTAGAGTGAAACTCAAACTTTACAAAGGCAATATTATTGTTGTAGGTAGAAGTTCCAATCAAACACTTTTCAGTGAAGAGTATTCCACCTTTGAAGAAGATGCTGTCTATGATCATAAAGATGCAGAAGGCTTTATTAAGCTTAATGCCTTACGTTTTATAATCGAAGGTAAAGCACGAAAATAAATTTTAATTAGAGGAAAAAACTAATGAGTATTATTAAAATTGACATGAAATCAGAAGAATTTCAGACAGAACTTAAAAAAACAGTACGTTTTACAGATAAAATTGTAAAACAATTCGGTTGGGAATATAATCCCCAAGTAGAAATTAATGAGGGAGTTCAACTTGGACTTGCTCGAAATAAGATTATGTACAATAAGCGATTTTGTCCTTGTTTTATGGTTGAAGAGCTTGATGGAAAACCTCAAAGTACTGATAATAGAATGTGTCCTTGTACCCCAGCTATTGAAAAAGAGCTTCCAGAAGATGGTGTATGCCATTGTCAAATTTTTTGTACTCCAGAATTTGCCGCAGCGAGACGCATTGAGCTTAATATGGAAGAAGCGGTGCATCAGCATTCTCGTGGATTAACCAAAGAGGAGTGTGAACAACTTGTTAATAAAAGAGAGCTTGATAATGATGAGATGATATCACTTCTTGAGGCACGTGAGATAGGCATGACACAATTCAAACTTGTTGATGTTCGTGAGCACATGGAGTGGCAGATGGGACATATTAAAGGTGCTGATCAACTGATTCCAACAAGTAGCTTTTTCAATACACTAGAAAGTGCTAAACTCGATAAAAATGAAAATATCATTTTATATTGTCATGTCGGTAGCCGTAGTTCACATTGTCAACGTATTTTAAATGATTTAGGATACTCAAAAGTCGCTAACTTCACGTATGGTATTGTCTCTTTCGGTGGTGAAATCGAACGCTAAAGCGTTTTTCACTTCTACACATACTTACATGTAAAAGGTAAGTTTGAAAATTATTGGATGGTAAAAATGAAAGTATTATTAATTAAAGATGTTAAAAGTTTAGGAAAAGCGGGTGAAATTAAAGAAGTTAAAGATGGCTATGGTAAAAATTTTCTTATTGGAAAAGGTTTTGCAAAACATGCTACATCTGAAGTAATAGAGGCGCATAAGGCAGATAAAGAACGCCAAGCAGATGAAGAAGCCAAAGAGATTACAAGGTTAAAAGCTATAGCTGAAAAACTTGATAAACTTAAAATTGAAGTTCATAAGAAACTAGGTGAAACAGGTCATCTTTTTGGTTCTGTTACAAAAGATGAAGTTGCTCATGCTCTTCTAGATCAGCATAAAATAGAAATTGATAAAAAACATATTGATGCTAAAGCAAATATTAAAATGACAGGATTACATGATCTTGATCTTAAACTCGGTCATGGTATTCATGCAACCTTACATGTAGAGGTTATTGGCGACTAATGTTTGATGCTACTACAATACTTGCCTATAAAGGATCCAACAAGGCTGTCATAGGTGGTGATGGTCAAGTCACCTTTGGTAACTCAGTTTTAAAAGGCAATGCTACTAAAATTCGCACCCTTCATCATGGTCAAATATTAGCTGGTTTTGCAGGCTCTACTGCAGATGCTTTTAATCTTTTTGATATGTTTGAAGAACACCTTGCTAACAAAAAAGGTGATCTAGTTAAAGCTGTTATCGAATTTTCAAAAGCATGGCGCAAAGATAAAGTATTACGTCGTCTTGAAGCAATGATGATTGTTCTTAATCAGAAACATATTTTTATCTTAACAGGCAATGGTGATGTTGTTGAACCTGAAGATGGTGAGATAGCATCTATTGGCAGTGGTGGGAACTTTGCTATATCAGCAGCTCGTGCGCTTAAGCAACATGCCTCACTTGATGAAGAGACACTTGTTAAAGAGAGTCTCCATATTGCAGGAGATCTCTGTATCTACACTAACCACAACATTAAAACCCTTGTTTTAGAGGACACTACATCATGAATATGACACCTAGAGCTATTGTTGCTTACCTTGATGAATATGTAATTGGACAGACTAATGCTAAAAAGACAATAGCCTTAGCACTCAGAACACGCTACCGTCGTATGCAACTTGATAGTACCCTACAAGACGAAATCATGCCAAAAAATATTTTAATGATAGGCTCAACTGGTGTCGGTAAAACTGAAATATCACGACGCTTGGCAAAAATGATGCGTGTTCCATTTATTAAAGTAGAAGCGAGTAAATATACTGAGGTTGGTTTTGTAGGACGTGATGTCGAATCTATGGTCAGAGATTTAATGATGACCGCACTGAACATTGTCAAAGAAGAGTTTAAAGAAAATTCTAAAGAAGAGATGTATGAGTATGTTCTAGATAAAATTGTTCAAAAGCTTCTTCCACCTCTTCCTAAGCTTGCTACGGACAGTAAAAAAGCCGATTATGAAACTTCAAAAATACGAATGCGTAATCGTATCTTGGATGGTGAGATGGATGAACATATCATTGAAGTTAATTTACCTTCACCTTCTCTTGAATTTAATGACACTAACATGATGCCAGAAATGGCTAATGTTCAAGAGTCCTTCTCTCAACTCTTTTCCAATCTCAATAAAAATGATCGTAAAAAAGAGATGAAAGTCAAAGAAGCCAAGGAGATGCTCCTCGTTGAAGCAAGTGATAAACTACTTGATATGGAAGCCATTAAAAAAGAGGCCCTTAAGCGTACAGAACAAGGAGGAATTATCTTTCTTGATGAGATTGATAAAATTGCTGTAAGTTCTAAAAGTGAGGGTCGTAATGATCCAAGCAAAGAGGGTGTTCAGCGTGATTTACTGCCTATTGTTGAAGGTAGTGCTGTGAATACAAAATATGGAACAATTAATACAGACCATATTTTATTTATTGCAGCGGGTGCATTTCACCTCTCTAAACCAAGTGATCTCATTCCTGAACTTCAAGGGCGTTTTCCACTTCGTGTTGAATTAGAGTCCCTAGATGAAGAGGCCCTTTACAAAATATTAACACAAACAAAAAACTCACTATTACGACAATACCACGCCTTATTAGAAGTTGAAAACTTTACTCTAGAGTTTGATGATGATGCCATAAAAGCTATCGCATCACTTGCTCATATTGCTAATGAAAAAAGCGAAGATATTGGTGCACGACGTCTGCATACAGTTTTAGAAAAATTGCTTGAAGATATCAGTTTTGATGCAGATCAAAAACAGGGTGAAACATTTATAATAACATCAAAATTTGTACACGAGAAACTCGATATCGTTATTGAAGATGATGATCTTACACGATATATACTATAAAGGCAAGGCATGAGTAAAGCAGGGTTTGTAGCAATAATTGGTCGACCAAATGCGGGTAAAAGTACTTTAATGAATCATATTCTGGGTGAAAAGATTGCTTTAGTTAGTCAAAAAGCCAATGCAACACGTAGGCGCTCCCAAGCTATTGTGATGCATAACGAAGATCAAATTATCTTTATTGATACCCCAGGTTTACATCAAAAAGAGAAACTTCTTAATCAATTTATGCTTGATGAGGCACTTAAAGCCATTGGAGACTGCGACATTATTATCTATTTAGCTCCGGCTTCTGATAAACTTGATGATTATGAAAAATTTTTAGAACTTAACCAAGATAAGCGTAAACATATCCTAGTCTTAACTAAGATAGACCGTATTCCTCAAGAGGCACTTCTTAAAAAAATCATGGAATATAACCGCTATAGTAGTAAATTTGAAGCACTTATTCCTTTTTCTGTTAATAAAAATGTAGGGACTAAAGATTTACTTGATATTATCGTAAAACATTTAGAGCAATCCCCCTATTTCTATGACCCCGAAGATCTTACAACAGAAATGCTACGTGATATTTATAAAGAATTTATTCGTGAAGGTATTTTTGAAAATATCAGTGATGAAATTCCCTATGAATCAGATGTTATTATTGATAAAATAGATGAAGAAAAAAATCTAGAGCGTATTCGTGCAACAATTGTAGTTGAGAAAGAGAGTCAAAAAGGTATTATAATTGGTAAAAGTGGCGCTGCTATAAAACGCATTGGCCAACATGCGCGAGGGAAAATTGAAAACCTCAGTGGAAAAAAAGTTTTTTTAGAGCTCTTTGTTTCTGTTAAAAAGGGCTGGAGTAATGATAAAGAATTTTTAAATGAATTAGGATATCAACTATGAAAATAACTTTAGCCTTATTGCTTAGTATCTCACTTTACGCTGAAGATTTCGCTCTCTTATATCAATCTAAAGGAGTCAATGCACTTATTAAAGCTTTAGATATTGAATTAACAAAAAAAACGTATTGGGATAAAAAACTACAAAATATTGATACAAGATATGGCTATATTGAAGGAAAAAACTCCTTTCTTACATGTAACAAGAATGACTCTTCTTTACATTATTTTAAACGCGATAAAAAAGGAAATTTCAAGAAAGAAAACACCTTTAAAGCCCTAACGGGAAAAATAAATGGTGACAAACAGAAAGAGGGTGACAAAAAGACACCTATTGGAGTTTACAAGCTCACCAAAAAACTTAATAAACTCGATCCATTTTATGGTCCACTCGCCTTTGTTACCTCATATCCGAACCTCTATGATAGAGTACGTGGAAAAAATGGTTCAGGTATCTGGATACATGGCGTTCCTGATAACAAAAATAGAGAAAAATCTACCAAAGGCTGTATCGCTATAGACAATAATGATATTCGCTGCTTAGAAGAGAAGTTAGATTTTAAAAATTCTTGGCTAATTATTGATGAACATGTTACATTTGCAATTTCTAAAGAATCATTAGCTTCTGTACTTAGTCAACTTTTTTCATGGCGATACGCTTGGCTCAAAAGTAATATCGATGATTATTTATCTTTTTATGACCCCTCTTTTGTCCGATTTGATGGTATGAAATATCCAAAATTTAAAACATACAAACAACGTATTTTTAAAAAAAAGGAAAAAAAAGATATTTTCTTCTCTAATATTAATGTTATCTCATATCCAGGCAGCGTGAAAAATCTATTTCAAATTAGTTTCCATGAAAAATATCGTACCTACTCTTATCATTTTGAAGGTGAAAAAACATTAATTGTAAAGTTAGTCAATAATAATATAAAGATTATTGCTGAACGCTAAAATGGTATAAAAATTGCTTAATAATATGTATATATCACTATATATTGATAAAAAACATCACAATACCCTGTATATTTACATATCAATATACTTTTTTGTGGTATCATGATAATAGATTTTAGAAAAGATGAGTTCATATGAGTAAAAACAATCAACCTTTTTCGAGCATCGTTTCCATTAACCCTTATCAGGGTGTCTATTTTTCAAGTCTTGCAAATACGATAAAGCTTGAAACAAAACCTCAATACGAAAAAAAACAATATTCTATTGCATTTCTTAATACTAAAAGTTTCATTACTGCGCTTATTGGTATTAGTAAAAATATTCCCCAAGAAGATGTCTATGATGCATTAGAAAATAAAGTTTATGAAGAGCTTGCCCTTGATATGGCAGTTGAATATAAAATCAACTTTATTGAAGCTCCTAGTATTATTGACGAAAATGACACGTTTTACCATATTTTTATTGTTGATCCTCTAACACTAGAAGAAGACTTTAGCAATGTTATTCAAGAGATAAAATATCTTGATTATATTGTTCCTTTACCTCTACTATATAAGTCTTTATATCAACGTGAGATTATAGAAGATAGTGGTCTTCATTGTTACATCTATTTTCAAGAAAATGATGCTTCCTTAACAATATACAATGATCAAAATTTTGTTTATACAAAATCCTTGAAATATTCATTTAAAATGATGCATGAGCGCTTTATAGAACTTCTTGGAGAGCAAATTGGCTACGAACAATTTATCTCTTTTTTAGGTCATGATGGATTCAATGTACCCAATCCTGAATATCAAAAATATCTTATTAAGCTCTTTGGTGAACTTTTCTTACATATAAACGATGTTCTCACCTACGCAAAGAGAGCCTTTGAGATTAAACAGATAGATCGTGTCTATATTGGATCCCAGCTCGGTTCAATTAATGGCTTAGATGAATATGCTCAAACATATTTAGGTCTTCCATCATTACTTTTTGATTTTAATTATGGATTCAGCTCTGAAAATGCACAATTTGATCAAATTCATCAGTTAATGCAACTTTACACGCTAATTGATGAGGAAGACCATTACGACTGTAATTTTACACAGTACCATAGGCCACCTCCGTTTGTAAAACGCCAAAGTGGAAAAATCATCCTCTTAAGCATTGCCTCTTTAATAGGCGCTATGCTCTATCCTGTAACTTATTGGACACTTGAATATGTTGAAAACATGCATCATTCTCTTTTATCTGATCAATATAGAGAAGTACACAATACACGTGTTACTCGTGAAGCAACCATCAATCTTAAGTTAGCT
>JAYEPE010000107.1:0-15669 GCA_034723735.1 Campylobacterota bacterium
CATATTTTGACGATGCAATTTCGAGTGGAGTCAAATTTTACAGATACATGGATGGTTTTTTACATGAAAAGGTTATGCTTATAGATGATACACATGCCTCAGTAGGAACAGCAAACTTTGACAATCGATCCATGAGACTCAATTTTGAGATAACAGCTATGGTAGCGGATAAAGAGTTTAATAGTGAAGTGGAAAAAATGTTTTTAGAAGATTTTAAAAAATCTGTGCTAATGGAAAAAGGCGCATTGGCTTCTAAGCCATTTTATTTTAGGCTAGGAGCGAGCGTAGCACGACTTACTGCTCCGGTACAATAAGATAAAAATTTTTATTATATAATACAGTAAAGACATTATCATAAATTTCTACAATACCATCGGTGATAAGATAAGGTGTTTGAGGTTTCCAAGCCATAGAATGTTCCTTTATGCACATCTCAAATTACAGTTGAAGTAATCCAACCTCCACCGATAAGCTTATCATCATCATAAAATACAGCAGCTTGTCCTGTTGCTACACCAAGAACAGGCTCTTTTAAGGTGATTATTGCCGTAGTATTTTCAATCTCCACATGACAGGCAACTCCAGGATTTCGGTAGCGAAGTTTGACTACAGTATCAAAGCTTTTTCGATTATCAAACATATTTATATTATCTATACTTACACCATAACACTCTAAACTTGCACGTTTACCTACAACTATCTGATTAAGCTCAGGTTTTATACTTACAACAAAATGAGGATCATGTGCACCATGAACACTAAAACCACGACGCTTTCCTATGGTATAGTGCATATAACCCTTATGCTTGCCAACAACCTTGCCTTCAAGATCAAGAACATCACCTTCTTTATCAACATCAACATACTCTTTTAAGACATCCGTATAGCTTGTTTCAACAAAACAGATCTCACTTGATTCAGCCTGAGATGAAAAACTCTCTAAGCCTTGCAGTGATGCTGCTTTAGCTTTGATATCACTTTTTTGATATGTTCCTAAAGGAAAAAGAAGTCGTGGCACAATAGCTTTATTGATATAAAAGAGGAAATAACTCTGATCCTTGCTATCATCATCAGCCTGCATCAAATATGTTGCATCTGTTTTAATATAATGCCCCGTAGCAATATGATATGCACCTACTTCATCTGCAAAACGTGCCATAGCACCAAACTTAAGATTACGATTACATAAGGCACAAGGGTTAGGAGTCTTACCATCTTTATACGTATCAATAAAAGGTAAAAAAACCTTCTCTTCAAACTCATCTTGAAGATCGATTACATGTAAGGTAATTCCAGCATAATCTGCTGCTTTTTGAGCACGTGCTTGATGAATTTCATGATAACCAGGTTTATTATGAAGTTTCATATAGACACCCTCTACCTCATAACCCTCTTCTTGGAGTAGTAATGTAGCTATAGTGGAGTCAACACCACCGCTCATACCAACAAGGACTCTGTTATTTACTCTCATAAAGAATCTTTACTCTCTTTAATGTGGCGATCTGTAAAATACTCTGATAAGACTTTATAATATTTTGTTTGCTCAAGACCTTCACCTTTTAGTTCGCTGAGTTGATTATAAAGTGATGTTTCTATCTCTTTAGCAATGCATTCAATATCATCTGTTAAACAGATCATATCAATATCTTCTTGAGTAATCATACCCTCTTTTAAAAGTGATTCTTTGATAAAATCAAGGAGAGGTTTATAAAATTCAACCCCCACAATAAAAATACGTCCCCCAATCATTTTGCCTGTTTGAGTTAAGGTTAAGGCTTCAAAAAGTTCATCAAGAGTTCCAAAGCCTCCAGGAAAGATAACATATGACATTGAATATTTAACCAACATCACCTTACGTGAAAAAAAGTAATCAAAACGTTGTGATTTTGTTGTAAAATGATTTTCTTGCTGTTCTTCGGGAAGTTCAATGTTAAGCCCAATAGAGTGGATATAACCTCGATGTTTATAGGCTCCCTTGTTGGCAGCTTCCATAATTCCAGGACCACCTCCGGTAATAACATTAAAACCTCGTTTGCCTAATTTTTTTCCTAGTTGCACTGCTTTTTTATAGTAAAGATCACTTTCAGGAGTACGAGCACTTCCAAAAATAGTCACTGATGGACCAAGCTCGCCAAGTTCATCAAAGCCTTGCACAAAATCAGCTAAAATTTTAAAGACACTCCAAACATCTCCTGATTTTATATCTTCTACATAACGCTTTGATACTGCTTGTTTAATTGATTTACGTCGTTCCATAATCTATCTCTTTTAATATTATTTTAGCCTTTAAGTTGATTCAGTCTATCACGTTTAGAACCAATAGAAGTAATCTGTACACCAAAGTTTCCATCAACAATCACCACTTCACCTTGAGCGATAATATGATCATCTACTAAAATTTCCAGAGGATCGTTTGCAAGTTGATTGAGCTCGATTACAGAACCTATATCCATACTTAGTACATCTTTAAGTAACATTTTCTTTTTTCCAATACGTACACGAATAGGTAATTTAACATCCATAATAAGTGCAATATTTTTCATCTCATTATCATTAAGATTATTTTCAACAATAGCAGTAGTAGTATTATTATTAGACGGTTCGAGTGCTTCAGCTACGTCTGTACTTTGAGCTTTATTTAAAGTATTATAGAGCGTTTCATCCAAAACAAACATCATTAAAGAGTTGATACTTGCAAGTGAAAAATCATATACTTGCATCTTATAAAAGCCATCAATATCGACTTCATTATCCTCAGCGATAAATTCAATATCATCCACTTTAAAGCTCAGCTTTGGAAGCTCATCTTGTGATGTCAAGGTTGTTGAAAGTGCTCCTAAAATATTAGAAACAATCTCTTTGGCCGCGTCAAGATCATCCTCATCCATAGTCTCTTTGGACTCACCCTCACCACCAAGCATCATATCACCTAAGGCTGTAGCAAGGGCTGGAGGCATTACAATCACTGCCTTAGCATCTACATCACCAGAAACACTTGCATGTATTAATGATGTTGGAGCAATAATTGTTGATACCACAGAGACATCTTCTTCTGCTTTAAATTTAAGAGAAGGGGCTTGACCCATTAAGCTTTCTATTGTAGCAATAGTCTCTTTTTCAAAAATCTCTAAAAATTCTTTCATTATACTTCCTCATCATCATTAAAGAAATCATCTTCTTCTTCAGTATCAATAATTTCTTTGGCACTTGTAATTTTCTCTTTACGTTTCGTTTCAAAATCTTTAAGCGCACGTTTAACCGCATCTTTTTCAGTATCTATAATCTCAGTAATCTGTACAGATTTACGAAATCTTCGTAATCCAATTTCACCTTTAAAGCGCTCTTTTCCATCAATATTTAGAGTGACAATATCATTAGCAGGAGCCTTAAGTCTTACAATATCACCTAAACTTAAATCCAATATTTCACCCAAAGAGAGCTCTGCATGACCCAAATCAGCCTCAACTTGAACTTGCGCTCCTCCTAAAAGTACTTGTAATTCTTGATTACGACTTTTTTTAGAGCTAGTTTCATTAAGCATTAAATCACGACTTGCCAATTTTGGAAGTACAGGTTCTAGTGCAATAACAGGATAGCAGATATTCATCATTCCTGAACTATGTCCAATAATAATCTCCATAACAACCATAACAACAATTTCATTTTGTGCAACAATCTGAACTACATTAGGACTTGACTCTTTATTTTCAACCGTAGGATAGAGATCGGTAACAGGACTCCAAGCTTCTTTAAGTGTTCCCATCATAACTCGTAATATCGTCTCAAAAAGGCTCAGTTCAATATCGGAAAACTCACGACTTGACTCAAAAGGTTCACCCTTACCGCCAAGAAGACGATCAAGCATTGGAAAAGCGATAGAAGGATTTATCTCTAAAACACCACTTCCTTCAAGAGGTTTAACAGAAAAAACATTAAAACTTGTAGGATTTGGTAGAGACATTAAAAACTCACCATAAGTCATTTGATCAACGGAGTGAAGCTGTATTTCGACAATAGATCGCATAATAGCTGAAATTTGTGAAGAGAGTGATCGTGCCATCTTATCATGGATTCCTCGAAAAGCACGTAGTTGCTCTTTTGAGACACGATTAGGACGTTTGAAATCGTAGAGTGTTATCTGTCTTTGTGAAAATAGGGAATCACCCCCTTCATCATCACCATCAGAATCAAGAGCATCATCACCCTCATCATCAACAACATCTAAAAGGGCATCAATCTCTTCTTGCGATAAAATATCAGCCATCAATATCTCCTATTTTATTTTGTATCTTACGTATAACTGCTTTATGAATTTGTGAAATTCGTGATTCCGTAATATCAAGAATAGAGCTAATCTCTTTAAGCGTTAACTCTTCAAAATAATATAGTTGAATAATCATCTGTTCACGCTCGCTAAATTCTTCTAAAACATGTCGTATTACTTCAACTAATTCATCACGCTCAATCTTAGCTAAAGTTGCACCCTCATCACCAACGCCCAGTTGATCATCAAGTGGCATCACCGCATAAATTTCTGCTGCAACGCGTGCCTCTCTAATTTTAGCAACACTCTCACCAATCATCAAGGCTAACTCATCATCAGTGGGTTCATCATCATGCTCATTCATATGTAAATCAACTGCTTTATTAATCTGTTTTACTAGCTTACGATTAGAACGACTTAGTACATCTAAAGAGCGTAAATAATCAAGCATAGCACCATAAACTCTTGTTTTTGCGAAACCCCAAAAAGAGTCATTTTGTTTCTCATCATAACGGCGTGCTAATTTTACTAACTCTTCCGTTCCAATTGCAGAAAGATCCATAAAATCTACCGAACTTGGCAGTCGCTCTTTTAAACGAAATGACATTGCCTTAACGGCAGGGAGATAAGCAATAGCCAACTCATCACATTGATGCTTAAGCTCACTAGCGTATCCTTGATAACTCATAAGGGAGCCTTCATCGTGTCATATTCACTGTCAATAATTAGCTCTCGCTTATTAATTTCTCGGACAAAAAAATCTAAATCTTTTTCATGAGTATTTTTTGGAAAAAATGTTGGCTTCACAGTGATAGTTCCAACATACATTGCTATAAAAACATGTGAAAAAAGATAAAAAAAGCTAGTAATTAAAAAGACATACCCTAAGAAATCGAATGCTCCCCCTGCTTTTAAAAGAGAGAAAATCAGACTAATAAAAAAACCGCCTACAGTAAAAAAGGATACAAAATTAGCACCGCGCATTATCTTCCTCTCTCCTTTGTAGTCCGTTTTTAAGATTAAAAATGTTCCATTAATCGTTTAAATAGACCGCTTAAACCGCTGTCTGATGAAGATATAAGCATATTATGTTCCAATTTTTTTGCTATATTGTTAGCAATGGCTTCAATATCGCGTGTAGGTTGTGCTGAAGGAAATTCTCTTGCAAAAAGTGTTCGCTTTTTGATGCTCATTGCTACTTTTTGATCAAGATTGACTTTACCAATAAGACGCAGCTGTAATTGCGCACCAATATTGGCACTTGCAACTTTTTTTATCTTTGAAAAAACAGCATTTGCCTCTTTAGCACTGCTTACTTGATTCATAATTACATCTATGTCATCACGTATGCGTGAAGTAAGTTTAATCGTAGCATATGCATCAGTTATCGCCGCAGGATCAGGAACAGTCACAACAACAACATCATCAGATGCTTTCAAAAAAAGTTGCGTATGTTCACCTATTCCTGCTCCTGTATCAATAATCATCACATCTATATCATCAAGAACATAGGCATCTTGCATAAAACGCTCAAACATTTCTGATGAAGCATACTTTAAAATACCCTCTCCACTCTCACCAGGAATTAAGACTAAATTAGGTTCTATTGGAATTAAAATATCAGAAACCTTTGCTTCACCTTTGAGTACATGTAAGATATTTTTTTTAATTTTAACATTAAACATCACGTCTAAATTAGCCAAACCAATATCTGCATCAAAAATAGCTACTTTAAGGCCACTGCGTGCTAGAACATAAGCGATATTAGCACTAATAGTACTTTTTCCTACCCCACCTTTTCCGCTCGTTACCGCAATAAAACGTGTTTTTTTAGATCCACTGTTATGACGTTCTTGAACGAGCGCTTCAAGTTTTGATGCTTGATGATTCATTTCGATTGCTCTCTTGAAAAACCTTCAAGAAGGCATTCGATTAAAAATTCACTACTTGCAACAACAAGATCTTCAGGAACTTCTTGTCCAACTGAAAAATAAGAGATTGGCACCTTAGTATCATACGCAAGTGAAAAGATATTTCCAAAACCTCGTGTTTCATCAAGTTTTGTAAACATCATTGTATCTATGCCCAAAGAGGAGAAATTTTCATGTGTTGCTTTGAGATCCTCATACTTAATCGAGCTTGGCATTACTAAAACAACATCAATATCATAAGCATTTCCACTGCCTTGAAGGCACTCATAAATAGTCTCAATTTTCTCTTTATCATAGGGTGATGAACCCATCGTATCGATAAGAATATAATCACAATAATGCAGAGATTGTAATGCCGTTGTAAATTCAGGAGGATCAACAACCGTCTCTATCGCTAGTTTCATCATACGCGCGTACTGCATCAACTGTTCAACCGCGCCAATACGGTACGTATCAAGAACAACCAATCCAACCTTATATTTTCGCTCTAATAGATAGGAGTAACGTGCAGCCAACTTTGCAATGGAAGTGGTTTTACCTACGCCTGTAGGTCCCACAAGCATGATAACTTTTTTTTGACCTGTTTTAAGTTTATGCTCCACACGCACGGGAATCATTTTGCGTAAAAGTGTTTGAAAATAACGCTTTACAGTTTCAGAATTTTCACGCATCTTCAGAGGCATGTGCTCTAATGTCATTGCCATTATTTCATCAAGATGCTCTGTTGCCATACCACTCTGACTTGCAAGACGGTAAATCTCTGAAAATTCAGGAGGAATGATTGCCTGCATATCAGGACGACGCTCATCCCAAAACATATTTTGAATTACTTTTACTTTATCGCCAAGTTTAGAAATCTCTTTTTTTATCTCTTTGAGCTCTTTAGGCTCTTGCTTAGGCTGAGACTGTGTCTCCTTTGTAACATCTGAAATTTTAGAAATTTGCTTTGCTGCTTCTGAGATATTAAAGAGAACATCACTACTCTTTTGCGCTAGTGGCTTCTGTTCTTGAAGAGATTTCTTAGATTTACTCTGTGGTATTATTGTATTTTCATCTACACCAATAACTATCTCATATAAGGCACTTTGCCCCAAAGATTTTTTCTGTAATTGACGTGTTTCTATCAACATTGCATCATCACCTACTGCTTCTTGCGCCTTTTTAAGTGCTTGCGCTGGTGTGGTACCACTAAATGTTAAAACCTTCACTCACTACCTTTTTACATGTAAACTTGAAAGGGGTATCACTACACTCTCTCGTTCTTGCCAATGCGGGTGAGGTACAGATAAGTGTTCTGTTGTAATCACTCTCGCATCAAAAAATATAATATCAATATCTAACGTTCTCGGCGCAGATGCAAAACTGCGTTTGCGTCCAAAACGTTTTTCTAATCGCAATAAAAAATCTAAAAAACAGCGCGGTGTCATTGAAGTTTTTAACTCAAGAACTCCATTATAAAAATCATCTTGGGTTTTATAGCCAAAAGGAGGATTTTTCAAGATGATACTGCTTTGCATAACATCCACCCCTTGAAAACGCTTTAAGGCATAAATAAGATGATTGAAACGTCGGCATACATCACCAATATTGCCACCAATACCAACCACACTACGATAACGTAGTGGTGATTTTTTGGAGAATTGCAAGGGAAAAAGTCTATCTTTATAGATGAATAACTTCTTACCTAAACGACGCTTTAGTGGCATTTTTTAACTATTGTGGAGCGGCTTGTTGCGCAGCTTGTTGCTCTTTCATTGCTTTGATTTCATTAAGAATTTGTGTCATTCCCACCATTGCTAAATGATAACCAAAAGGTCCAAAACCTACAACTGAAGAGGCACATACAGGTGCAATAAGATTTTTCTGACGAAACTCTTCACGACGCGCTATATTGCTAATATGTACTTCAATTGTTGGAAGACCTACTGCAGAGATCGCATCACGAATGGCGATTGAAGTATGTGTGTATGCTGCTGGATTAATAATAATACCATCTGCATCACCAAAACACTCTTGGAGTTTATCTACAATCTCACCCTCAAGATTGCTCTGAAAAAATTCAATCTCAAGTCCATTTTCATCTGCAAATGTTTTCATTTGAGCATGAATCTGCTCTAATTTCATTGGTCCGTAAATATTTTGTTCACGAACACCTAACATATTAAGGTTTGGACCTTGTACAACAACAATTTTCATTGATTTCCTTGATTAAAAAATAATTTATATATTATATACACATCCCGCTTATATATTCTTGTTTCAAAGAGCTAAAATTTAAATCTTGCTATAATATAGCTATTGTAAAAAAATGAGGTCAATGTAACGATGAATTTTAAACTTATATCAAAACGATTATTCTTATTATTTGTATTTATCTTTATATTTTCAGGTGCACTTAAAACAGCGTATAATCATTACATTGCGTATGAACATGAAAATGAGTTTGTGTTGCGTCAAGCAAAGACTTTAAACTCTTTTATGCTTGTTCACCGTGATTACTATCAAAAACTTTACCTTGACAAAACCATATTGCTCAATGAAAAAACAGTTCTTGGACTTCCTGCTTATAGTGCTCGCGATATTTCAAAGCAATTTTCACATCAAAACAGTTTTAATATGACCATAAAAACTGTCTCAGATCGTGCTAGAAATGCTCTTAATCAAGCTGATAACTTTGAACTTAAAGCAATCAATAGCTTTAAGAGTGATCGCACACTTCAAGACTATTTAATGAAAGAAGAGAATTACTATCAATATGCTACTCCTCTTTTTATTGAAGCAAAATGTCTTTCGTGTCATGGAAAACGTGAAGAGGCACCCTCATTTATCAGCGAGAATTACGACAAAGCGTATAATTACAAACTTGGTGAGTTACGTGGTATTATCAGTATTAAAATCCCCATTGCTGAAGTGAATCAATATTTTATCTCCCAATTTTATCAATCACTTATTTTTGATCTGCTTCTTGTCTTAGTTATTTCGCTCTTTACGGCTTATATTGTTCGTAATTTAAAATTTCTTAATGAAAAACTAGAAGAGGAAATCACATCACGTACCTATGAGCTTCAAGAAAATATTGCTTTTTTTGAGAGTTATAAAATGGCAATTGATAAGAGCAGTATCGTCACGAAAAGTGATATGAATGGAATCATCACTTATGCTAATGACAATTTTGTATCTGTTTCAGGCTACACTTATAAAGAAATCATTGGAAAAACACACAATATTATACGCCATAGTGATACACCAGATACTTTCTTCAAGCAATTTTATTTAAAGATTAATGCCAATAAAATATGGAAAGGAATCATCAAAAATCGTAATAAAAATGGTGAAGACTTTTGGGTTGATATGGTGGTCACTCCTATCACTAATGCCTTTGGTGAAACAGTAGAATATATTGCTGTGAGACATGATATCACTGAACTGATGCATCAACGTGAAATTTTAGAAAAAAATGCCTATACAGATTCACTTACAGGCCTCTCGAACCGTGTAAAACTACTACAGCTACTGCCTACGATTGAACGGCCTGTCATCGCACTTTTTGATATTGATAATTTTAGTCAAACCAATGATTTTTATGGATCAAAAATTGGTGATAAACTTATTATTCAATTAAGTGAAACTTTATCGAACATGATGGAAGGTGAAGTTAATTCACATATTTTCAGACTCAATGGCGATGAATTTGTTATTTTAAATGCACAAAAAGAAAAACGTCTTTTTATCGAAGAAATCACACTTATACTCAAGACTATTCATGCTTCAGCCTCAATTATAGATAATAATGAAATTCCACTTGATGTCTCAGTAGGCATCTCCTTTGAAATTCCTAGCTTACTCCTTTCAACGGCTGATATCGCTCTCAAACATGCCAAAAAGACAAATAAATCTCTTATTGTCTATAATCCATCACTCTCTATTGAAAAAAGTTATGAGAAAAATATGTTCTGGAGCAAGGAGCTTAAAAAAGCAATTAAAAATAATAAGCTTCTCCCTTATTATCAGCCTATTATCAACAATCATACAGGCAAAGTTGAGAAATATGAGTCACTGATTCGTCTTATTGATGAGCATGATAAAGTCATTTCACCTTTTTTCTTTTTAGAAGTAGCAAAACAGTCAAAACAGTACCATTACATTACACAGATTGTTATTGATAAAGCATTTGAAACCTTTGCATCTCTTGATTATGAATTTTCAATTAACCTTACGATTGAGGATATTTTAGATAAACAGATACAACAATATCTCTTTACAGCCCTATCTCAATATAATATCGGCTCACGTTTGGTTTTTGAAATTGTTGAAGATGAAGGTATCGAAAACTTTAATGAAATCAATGAGTTTATTATTGCAGTAAAAGAGTATGGCTGTAAAATTGCCATTGATGATTTTGGTACAGGCTACTCTAATTTTGAGTATCTTATCAAACTAAAAGCAGATTTTATCAAGATTGATGGTTCAATGATCAAGAATCTTGAAAGTGATGAAAATTCACGTATTCTTGTCTCTACTATCGTTGTATTTGCCAAGAAGCTTGGAATGAAGACCATTGCTGAATTTGTAAAAGATGAAAAAATCCAAAATTTAGTCTTAGAACTCGGTGTCGATTATTCTCAAGGCTACTATTTTGGTGAACCCAAACCCACCCCTATTTTAGGAGAATAATTGACCCTTATTAAACCCCACTATATTCTAAGTCCACATGCTCTTATTGAAAACAAAGCTATCGCTTTTGATAAAAAAATTCATTCTATAGATGATTTTGAAGCCTTACATGTAAGATTTCCTGAGGCAGAGATAATTGAACTTGAGAAAAATTCTTTAATTATGCCAGGACTCATCAATACTCATGTTCATCTTGAGTTTAGTGCTAACAAAACAAGTTTAGAATATGGCTCATTTATGCCATGGCTACACTCTGTTATCAAAAATCGTGATGATCTTATTGCTGAGTGTAGTGATGTCTGTATGCAAAAAGCTATTGACACTATGTTGCACTCTGGCATCACAAGTTTTGGTGCAGTTAGCTCTTACGGCCTTGATTTAGCCACAGCTGGCAATAGTGCTCAAAATGTTGTCTTCTTCAATGAACTTATCGGCTCGCAAGCTGTTATGGCAGATGCACTCTATAGCGATTTTTTAGAACGTCTTAATGCCTCAAAAACACTCAAGCGTGAAGGCTTTTATCCTGCTATTGCAATTCATTCACCCTACTCTGTTCATCCCATTTTAATTAAACGAGCTCTTGAACTTAGTAAAAATGAAAAACTCCCTCTTAGTGCGCACTACATGGAATCTCGCGCAGAACAAGAGTGGTGTGAGCATAATAGTGGCGACTTTGCACCTTTTTTTAAAGAGTTTCTCAAACAAGAGTATGCTGTCAATAGCTCAGATGAATTTTTATCTCTTTTTGAGGGTTTTCCTACACTTATGACTCATGTCGTTCATGCTAACGAGAAGCAACTCGAAAAACTTCATCTAGATAATCATACAGTTATTCACTGCCCTATCTCTAATCGTCTGCTTGGTAATGGTGCTATCGATTTAGATGCACTTGATGATGCTAATATAGAGTGGCTTTGCGCTACAGACGGTTTAAGTTCAAACTATACGCTTAACCTCTTTGAAGAGATGAAAATTGCTCTCTTTATGCATCATGGACAAGATTTACTCCCTTTTGCTCACAAACTCCTTGAAAGTGTTACATGTAAAGCAGCCCAAGCACTAGGTCTTAATACAGGTGCCATACAAGAGGGGAAAAATGCTGATATGCTTGTCTTAAATCTGGATGAAACTCCCAATGAACAGTTGGCTCTTCATCTTATTTTACATCAATACCCAATACAATCCGTCTATATTAACGGAACAAAGGCTTTATAAATGGAAGGATTAAAAAAACTTTTTTTACCTATCACTGCAACTATACAATATATTCAAAATCACTTTAAAGCGATGATTTTTTTGCTCATTGTCTTTTTAATCTTTGCGCCCACTTCAGAAGATCAGCTCACCCCAGCTAATCTTCAGAAAATCACCTTAAATGGTCCTATCTTTGAAGTGAGTGATGTTCTTGAGCAGATTGAAGAGGCTCAAAAAAATAGCGCCATCAAAGGTGTTCTCTTTGATATCAACTCTCCAGGTGGTGCTATAGCACCTTCTATTGAACTTGCCTACGCTATTAAACGCTTACGTGAGCATAAACCTGTAGTTGCTTATTCAAGCGGTATTATGGCGAGTGGAAGCTACTACGCTGCTATCTGGGCAGATGAGATTATTACTAACCCTGGAACAATGGTCGGCTCCATTGGAGTTATTATACAAGGTGCGGATCTTTCGGAAATTATGGATAAGATTGGTATTAAATCCCAAGTTGTTAAGGCAGGAAAATACAAACAAGTAGGAACAGCCGATCGTCCATGGGAAGATTATGAGATAAATGAACTTAACAAGGTTATTCAAGCTAATTATGAGATGTTTTATAGTGATGTTGCCAAGGCAAGAGGCTTAGATATCAAACATAAAGATAGCTTTGCCAATGCACATATTTTTACAGCAGCTCAAGCAAAAGAGGTGGGCTTAGTTGATCGTATTGGTGTGCGTTATGATGCTAAAAAAGCACTTGTATCACTCAGCGGTGTGAGTGAGGCAAACTGGAAAAAAGAGGATCAAATAGATAAATTTATGAAAAAGTTTGCAGCTCAAGGAGCTAGCCTCGTGCATATCTATTTTCCTTCACTTTCACTTCGTTAGAAAACGAACCTCTTTTACCTCAGCGACAACATGTATCTCAGCGTCCATCAAATCGATACTGTCACTTACATGTAAGGCTTCAAGAGCGGTTACTTTTCCTGTTTTACTTACTTGAGCATAACCACGTGAAGAGCGTAATTTAGGATTAGCACTTTCATAAGCCTTATATAGTTGTAAGAGGCTATTTCTAGCATGATTGAGATGATGTTGCATACTTTGATAGAGGCTTACATGTAAGGGTTGTACCTCACGCTGGTATCTATCAAGATTAAGCATTATTTGTCGATTAAAATGCTCTCGAAGTTGCTTAATACTCTGTTCATGCATCAACATCTTCTGCTCAATAGAGTGACGCTGATAACTTTGTGCAAGGTATTTCAATAACTCTTGCTTCTTAAATAGAGTATTTTGCAGCTGTGTAGTAAGTCGTGTACGCATCACATCAATACCTTGTAAAAACTCATTGCAATCGGGTAAAATCATCTGCATAGCTGCACTTGGCGTTGGTGCACGTAAATCAGCCACTTCATCACTAATAAGCCAATCAATTTCATGACCTACTGCTGAAACGATAGGTGTTTGTGCTGCAAAAATAGCCTCAGCAAGTAAGCGTTCATTAAATGCCCAGAGATCTTCAATACTCCCACCACCACGACCAATAACAATGATATCATAATCCTTATCATCTGCAATTTTAATAGCTTTGCTAATCTGAGATGCTGCACTCTCTCCTTGAGTGAGTACATCATAAATACTTACATGTAAGAGTGGCCAACGTGAAGAAGCAACCCGTAACATATCTTGAAGTGCAGCTCCCGTTGCAGAGGTCACCAAGGCAATACGCTGGGGGTACTTCGGTAAGCTCTTTTTTATTGATGTATCAAAATAGCCTTGTGCTTTTAGCTCTCTTTTAAGCTGTTCATACGCCAAAGCTAAGGCACCGCGCCCTGCAGGTTCGATACTAAAGGCTCGAATCTGATATTTTCCACTAGGCTTATAGAGGGTAATGGCTCCATTAATGAGCACCTTTAATCCCTCTTCGAGACGAAATTTTAAAGAGCTTGCATTACCACGAAACATAATTGCACTGATAGAAGCATCTGTATCTTTAAGAGTAAAGTAGATATGTCCGCTATTGTGATAGGTAATACGTGAGAGTTCCCCCTCAACATTAACCTGAATAAAAGTCGATTCAAGAAGTGTTTTAATCTGTTCGGTGAGCTCAGCAACACTAATAGGAGTGAAAGACATCTATTTAAGTAACTCTTGAAATGCTAAAGAGTGCTCTAAAAGATACTCATAAGTTCCCGAATCTACAATCTCACCCTCTTTAAAAAGTAATACCATATCAGCATGTTTGATAGTATCAAGACGATGGGCAATAATAATAGTAATTTTATCTTTAGAGTAATCTTCTAGTGCATTTTGGATACGCTGCTCACTAGCATTATCAAGGGCACTCGTTGCTTCATCAAGAATAAGCAAAGAGGCATGTTTATAGATAGCGCGAGCAATAGCAATACGTTGGCGTTGACCGCCTGAAAGGTTAGATCCAAACTCTTCCATTTGGGTGTAGATACCCTTATCAAGACTCTCTACAAACTCTAAGGCATCTGCAAATTCAAGCGCTTCATAAACTTTGCTCTCATCTATCTCTTCACCATAGGCTACATTTGCTGCAAGTGAATCTTGAAAGATATATACCCGTTGGGTTACTATAGCAATATGATGACGCAAAGAGTGTTGGGTATATTGAGATATCTCTTTATGGTTTACATGTAAGAATCCCGAAGAGACATCATAAAAACGCATAAGTAAATTAATAAGAGAACTTTTACCACCTCCACTATCACCAATTAGAGCAATGGTATCGCCAGATTTGAGTTCAACATTGACATTTTGAAGGGCACATTTATCACCATAATGCAAGGAGACATCTTTGAGTTTGATATGGGTAATATCATCTTGAAGTCTAACACTTCCATCCACAACCTTTGCCTCTTTATCTAAAATATCAAAGATACGCTCACTTGCAGCAAGGGCATCTTGAATTTTTCCATAAATAGAACCAATACGACGAATAGGTTGAAATACAAGTCCCACTGCTGTTAAAAAGGCAGTAAATTCACCAACACTCATACTCCCATCATAGACTTTTTGACCCCCAATGTAAATGATAGTAGCCAAGCCTGAAGCCGCAATAATTTCAAGTAAAGGAGAGACCAATTCACTAGAATAGACTGCTTTCATATTAATCTTAAAAAAAGTCCAGTTCTCAAGTGAAAAGCGTTTCATTTCATAGGTTTCTGTCGCATTGGCTTTAATGACTTCATTATTATTAAAGACCTCAGTTAGGCGAGTAACCACATCAGCATTTTTCTCTTGAGAACGGTGAGAAAGTTTTTTAAGACGTTTTGCAATACGAATAAGAGGATAGATAATCAGAGGCATTACAATAAAAGCATAAAATGAGAGTGCGGCATCAAGATAGATTACATACACTACAAGCGCAATAACAGTTAAAGTTTCACGAATAAGCTCTGGTAACATATTTGAGACAAAATACTGCACACGGTTAATATCATTGGTAATACGAGAAATAAGCTCTCCACTACGATTCGCATACAAAAATTCCATATCAAGATAGAGGATTTTTTCCAATAAGATTTCACGTAAGCGCGAGACGATATTGAGTCCAATATAGCTAGTAAAAAC
>JAYEPE010000107.1:15679-17638 GCA_034723735.1 Campylobacterota bacterium
CTTAATTATATAAATTCCAATAAGTGAAAGAGGAATAATAATCAACATATCGGGATCTTGCTTGATAAACATATCATCCATAAGAGGTTTCATAATATGCGCCGTAGCGGCAGTTGCGACAACCGTTAAGATAATGCCTAAAAGAACAAGGAGAAAATAGCCCTTGTAATCTTTAAAAAAAGGTATGTAGCGTTTAAAAGTTTCTTTCATAATTGTATTATAGCCATTCTAAAATACCTCTTTTTCAGGTTTACCTACATAGTAACCCTGAATAAAATCAACTCCCATCGCTTTTACTTTTTTCATAACCGCTTCAGAGTGAATAAACTCTGCTATCGTTTTGATTCCCAATTTTTTAGCTGACATCATAATAGACTCAACTACAATTTCTGAATCTTTGTCAGTATCTATATTTTGTATAAGGGAGCTATCTATTTTTAAAAAATCGGCATGAAGCTTGATAATATAACTGTAATTTGAGTAACCACTGCCAAAGTCATCAATGGCAACACGAGCACCAATATCTCGTATCTCTTGCACAAAGTCATTCATAACATCAAACTCAGAAATCTCTTCTGTCTCTAAAATCTCAAAAATCACCCGTTGTGGCTCAGGAAAACTTTTTAGTTGCTCAATCATATAATTACGTGTCAGATCATCTAAAATATCATCAATAGAGATATTGACTGAAAACTCATAAGTTTTATTCCTAAAATATTTAAATGACTGCTCAATAACAGTTCGTGTAATACGAAAATAGAGTTTTGAATGCTTTGCAACATCCATAAAATAATAAGGAGAGTGTACAACGCCATCTTTGTCAACTAAACGAACTAGGGACTCAAACTTTTGTGCATGTTCTAAGCCTACAGCCAAAATTGGCTGATAATAAACTACTAAACGCTTCTCGTCTAATGCCTCTTTCAGACGTGCTGTCCATAAGATATTTTGCTCAAAATCTTCTTTATTCTCTAAGTGATTAGAATAAACTTCCATTGGCTTATTGTTCTCTTTTGCACTACGTAATGCGGCAACTGCTTTTTCAATAGTATGCTCTTTATCTTCACTAACTCCACAAGTTATAGTTATAAGAATTTCACTCTTTTTATATATGTATGGGGTATTATTCAGCGTCTCTAGTATCTCTAGTAGATTAAAAACATCGAGAACTTCTTCACTTATCCAGACAAACTCATCGCTTCCAAGTCTATAAGTTTTTCCTGTTTTTTTACAAGAAACTTTAATTCTCTTAGCTAATTCTATTAAAATATGGTCCCCTACTTCATGGCCATAGAAGTCATTGATACCTTGAAAACTATCAATATTAAAAAGGATTAAAGTTGGTGTTTGCATCGGCTCTAAATCATGTTTTAAAGCTAGTGAATTTGGCAAAGAGGTCAGAGAATCTAAATAAAACTGCTCAGTCATCTTATCATAGCAGTATTTAATCTCATCAAGTAAATCATTAAAGACTGTTGCAATATGACTGATTTCACTTACTGGAGATTTCATGGCAATACGTCTATTTAAATCTTTATGCTCTGCTATATTTTGCACTTTAGAGGTAAATCGTACCAAAGGATTAATAATCTTATTTTCAAGTACAAAGTAGAAAATAATAAAAACAGCTATTAAAAATAGAATCAAAAAAAGCATAAAGTAGTTAATCATTGTATGAAGTGGAATATTAATGTCTTCGATGGGAAGATAAATATCCAAAACACCATTAATATCGCCAGGGTTACTATTGTAGTGGCACGTAATACAAGAGTCTTGAACTCTCATTGGATATAAAAAACGAACTGATTCATCACCAACAACAAGAACTTCTTCACCACTCAGTGCTTTTTGTATGTTGATATCATCTTGAACTGCTTTAGATGGGCTTGTATCTTCACCTAGCATCTCACTTACCAATGATGAACGATATGATTTAATAACAAGACCCTCATGAAACGT
>JAYEPE010000108.1:0-3785 GCA_034723735.1 Campylobacterota bacterium
CTTTATCTTTTGGCAACTTCTTTGAAGAATGCCCACTCCCTTTCCCTCTTGGGTTTGGGGTAACATCAAGTAAATCCAACAACTTTTTTTTAATCTTTCCAAAATCGCTTACATTTATATATCCATCATAGTATTCAGACCGTTTAACGTTTAAGGCAGTTTAAGGGGTCAGGTATCAAATATAAACTCTTACATGTAACATCTACATAACTAGATTGCTTCGTTCCTCGCAATGACGGGGGAAGGTTCGCTTGCAATGACAGGGAGAAGTTCTTATAATAATATGATAATCTAATTTGACTATTTAACATAATATCCACCACTTTTAGCAGAACCACGAAACTCAATCTTTTCAAGTTCTTTTAACTGCTTAATATAACGCTCTATAGTTCTCTTAGTGACGCTAAAATACTCTGCCATTGCTGGTACTTTTGTTGGTTGATTTTCTTTGATATATTCAAAAAGTTTATTTACTCCGACATTTACTCCGACATTTACTCCGACATTTACTCCGACATCTATTGGCTCATGATTTGATAAAAAAACCATTCTTAAGAAAATATCATTAAAGATAAAAACTTCTTTTTTGTAATAGCTAAGTATTCTTCTCATACCAGAACCTAACTGTTCTACTATATCTAAGTCTTTGTAGATTCTCATAATTTCTCTGTTTGTAGGGTTTGAGTAACCTTCAAAGAAATGCTCTCTATTTTTTATGACACTGAGCCCACCAGCAGAGGTGATCTCTAATCTGTCATCATATATCTCAAAGACTGGCGTGAGTTCTTGAGTGTAGTCATTATGTACTATTGCATTTATGACTGCTTCTTTTAGTGCTATTGGGTTCCATAGTCTTTGGTTTATTCTCTCTTTAGAGGTAATAAGTGTAGCAGTTTTATTTTCAAGCTCTAACTTATCTAGTACACTTTTTGTCGCTTTTATCAAAGAACAGTATCCATACTCATTATTTTCGATAAGATGTACCTTATCTGTCCCATCATACTTTGCTACTTTTATGGAAGTACCGTTACTATCAGCCATGAGATAAGCCACATAATTAAAGTAACCATCATCTGTAAGAAGTTCTAAGTTTGAAGCAAACTGTTCATTTAGCTTTAAGCCTTTCTCTTCATAGTATATTTTCAACTGCTCAAATGTTAGGTCTTGTCTATTTGACTTGATTCTACCTAGTGAATTTCGTGTTCGTTTTGAAAACAGATCTTCTATCATCGAACTACTCATAGGTTCACTAGAGCTTCCTACTCTTATAAAACAACCTTTTGATGACATTCCGTACTTTTTTATATAATAGGGTGTTTCGCTTCCACTTGCTACTATGATTTTAATAATGTTTAAATTATCTCTTTTTTCTACTATAACATCAAAAAGACCTAAGCACGATGGTTCAATATTGTGCTTAAGTTTATCTTTTATCTTTAACTGAACCTCATCACTATTTTCAATACCGACTGTATTTCCATCTTTATCAATACCAATATATACAATACCACCATCTCTGTAGTTTAAAAATGCACTAATCTCTTTTTCAAAGTTATCAGTTAGTTTTAATTTGTACTCTATTCTATTGGTTTCAATCATTACTTATTTGTCACTCCACAAAAGTCCAAAACTTCTTTACCAAAAATACGAATACCTTTAAACTGTTTATGTGCTACCAAGTAAACAATAATATCTGCACTTTCAATAGCCTCTTCATCATTTACAATTTTAAACTCTTTATGGCTCTCAATATTTGGTTCTACTGCAATTACATGTAAACCATCTCCAAGAAGTCTTCTTGCTACAAAAAGTGCAGGGGATTCACGAAGGTCATCAATGTCTGGTTTAAAAGCTAGTCCCATACATGCCACTTTAGCAGGTCTGCCATTCTCTTTTTCAAAGCTAAGTGCAGCATTTTTAACCTTTTCAATACTCCACTCTGTTTTATAGGTATTGACCTCTCTTGCTGTTTTTATAATCTTGGCATCATCTCCGCCAGCATGAACAATAAACCAAGGATCGACCGCAATACAGTGTCCACCAACACCAACACCTGGCTGCAAGATATTGACACGTGGGTGACGGTTAGAAAATTTGATTAAGTCCCATACATTAATTTCAAACTTGTCACATAAAATAGAAAGCTCATTTGCAAAGGCGATGTTAACATCACGGTAGCTGTTTTCAGTAAGTTTTGCCATCTCAGCTGTTTTGGCATCGGTCTTAAGCACTTCACCACTTACAAATGTTTCATAAAATGCAGCTGTTACTTCGGTAGCTTCAGGTGTTACACCACCGACAATACGGTCATTTTCTACAAGTTCACGCATAATGTGGCCTGGAAGAACACGTTCAGGACAGTGAGCTACATGTATTTTTGAGACATCAACTCCGCATTCTTGTAGTACCTCATTGACTTTATCGGTTGTTCCTACAGGTGATGTGGACTCTAAAATAACGATGTTACCTTCTTTTACATAAGGAGCCATTGCTTTAGTAGCTGAAACAACATAATCAATATTTGGCACAAAACCTTCATGAAATGGAGTTGGTACTGCAATGATGAAAACATCAGACTCTTTAGGTTTGATGTCTGCTTTTAAGTGCCCTGAATTTACAGCTGAACGGACAAAGGTATCAAGCTCTGGTTCTACAATGTGGATTCTACCTTCATTGATGGTATCTACCGTACTTTGTACAACATCAACACCGTGAATCTGATAACCTCTATTTGCTAAAAGCGCTGCTGTTGGCAAGCCGATGTAACCTAAACCTATGACACAGATTGTTTGTTTTGACATTATTCACTTTCCTCTTCTTTACTGTTTTTCTTTTTCTTGATAGTATGTTTAAATTTCAATACTGCTAGATTGAATTCTATGGTTGTTTCACTTTCATCAGTTTCCAAACTGTCATCAAGTATGTCAGCTATTATCTCTCCACTTTTTTGCATTAGCTGTTGTTGCTGTTCTTTTGTTTGTGCTTCTGGCAATTGCTTTAAAGTGGTTGATAGAGTTCTTAGTTTATAAAAAGCTTCGATGATAGCAATTGTAGTTTCAACTGCTTTATCACTATGTAAAATAGTTGCAAGCATATACAAGCCTTTTTCTGTAAAGGCTTTTGGATTTGATGTAGAGTGTTTTAGTTTATTGAACCGGTCGAAATTTTCGACCAGTTCCTTTTTTTCTTTTTTAGTAAGTTCAATAATATACCCATCTGGGAATCTTAAAGGGTTATTTCTAACTGCTTCATTCACTCTTTTTGTCTCTACTCCATAAAGTTCTGCGACATCTCTATCAACTAAAACTTTTTTATTTTGTAATTCTAAAATTTTATTTTCTAGCTCTTCAAACTTTACTATTGCCATTAATTTCCCTCTTTCATAAACTCAACAACCTTTTCACAAGCCTTACCATCCCCATAAGGATTATGAGCTTTACTCATCTTCTCAAACTCATCGCTTACATGTAGGAGTTTTGTTGCTTCTTGTATGATCTTTTCTTTGTCAGTACCGACGAGTTTTACTGTACCTGCTTCTAAAGCTTCAGGGCGTTCTGTGGTGTCTCTCATGACAAGAACAGGTTTGCCTAGGCTTGGCGCTTCTTCTTGAACTCCGCCGCTATCAGTGATGATGAAATAGCTCTGATCCATCAAGTAGATAAAGCTCTCATACTGAAGTGGCTCGATGAGATGCACATTGGTGATATTGGAGAGAATTTCTCTGACGGGTTTTTGAACATTGGGGTTGAGATGTACGGGGTAAACAATATCAATGTCACTATTTT
>JAYEPE010000109.1:0-3767 GCA_034723735.1 Campylobacterota bacterium
CAACCAATCTTTGATGGTAGCTATTGTTTCCCTCTAGCACAAAAGGGTAAGCCCCGCTTTTTATGTACTCTTTATAATATTTCAGAGGTTTAATCTTAGATAAAATTTCAGCCGAAATATCGAGATGGTTTGTAAGTATCTCATCTAAAGTAAATGCACTAAACCTCTCATCGCTATGAAGTTCAATATACTCTCTTAAGCTCAAAATTGGAAGTCTATATATTAAGACTCTTCTACTTAAATCACTTTGACACTGCTCTAGGGATATAGCAGATGAACCAGTAAATATAAGCTGAATATCAAAGAAATCATATATGTTTTTTAAATCAATACAAAAATTTTCTTTTTTATGTATCTCATCTATGATTAAAATCTTTCCACCATATGCAGAAAAATCCTCAGCAATCTCAAAAAGTGTTTTAGAAGCCATAAGAGGATGATCACAACTCACATACATATACTCATCACTTTTTAACTTTTTCTCTTGGGTTAAGCTTTTCAAGTACTGCAACACAAGTGTAGTCTTGCCAGCACCCCGTGAACCAATTAGTCCAATAAGCTTCGAGCTAAAATCTATCTTATCAAACAAAAACCTTTTATAATCTGGTAGTTCTTGCGATAATTTTAAAGTTGAGTATTTTATAAGTTGTTCAATCATTTTCATATCCAGTCAGTGTATTGACTGAATTATACATTTATTTAGTTAATATGGTGATTGCATGTAATATAAAACAACTATTTTCACTAATCTAAGAAACCAAAAAGCCAAAGAGGTATTTTATATTTATTCTCAACTACAAAGTCACCTTTGTTTGATACTTCTACATTATGATTTTCTTTTAGCAAAGAGACAAAAAAAGTCTCCCTTGTTGTTCCTGTTTTTGGTTCAGTGAAAACTTCTAGCAAGAAAGTCTAAAAAAAGTATCAATAACATCACGAAACTCTTGAGCATCATTTATATGATTGACTGAGTTACGTAGTGCTGAAGCTCCAGAGTAGCCTTTGGAGTATGTATGGGCATGTTTACGAAAGATAGCAACACCCCTAGGACCATAAAAGTCTATCATTTTATCGAAATGTTCTAAGATAATCTCATGTTTTAGCAAAGGATCAATCTCAGCACTTTGACTTTTAAGTTGGTGAAAAATCCATGGTGCGCCTACTGCACCTCGTCCAATCATAACACCATCAGCTCGAGTATGTTCTAAAACCCACTGTGCCTTCTCGTATGAGTCGATATCACCGTTGGCAATCACTGGTATTGAAATTGCTTCTTTCATCTCTTTAATGGCATCGTAATCGACAGCTGCTTTAAATTTTCCTGCTCGTGTACGTCCATGAACAGCAATAAAATCTGCACCACTATCTTCAACAACTTTGGCAATTTCTATATGATTTTTCTCATCAAAGCCTAAGCGAACCTTAACAGATGTCGTTGATTTTTCTGATGTCTCTTTGATACTTCTAATTAATGAGCCCATCTTATTGAGATCACGTAACAAAGAGCTACCAGAACCATGTCCAACAACCTTAGGAACAGGACAGCCACAGTTAAAATCAATAATATCAATACCCTCTTGTTCATTTAAAATACGAACAGCTTGTTTAATAATATCACTATCTGATCCTGAAATTTGGACAGAGTAAGGGTCTTCAATAGGACTTTTTTCTAACATTTTAAATGTTTTTTGCGAATTGTGAGCAAGTGCATTGGAGCTAATCATCTCGCTCACCGTCAAATCAGCACCAAATTTTTTAACAACACTACGAAAAGGCAAATCAGTAAAACCAGCTAGAGGGGCTAAAACATACAGGGGCGAATCGAAAGAAATTTTATCAGTCATGGAGATATCGAATACTTAAGATGTTTGCAGAATTATCTGCAAACTCTTGGAGTAAATAAGTTAATGCTAAATTGCTTATTTGCTTCTTTAAGAGCACGATACGCACGAAATTGCGGATACTCATCTTCTCGGGAAGTATCTAAAAGATCATTAGCACGCTCAACAACTTCAAGATCATAAAGTGTATAGATAAATGCTGCAGTTGCATCATCATTCGTTTCACTCAAACGTTCAAAAAGGTCAATACGTTCTTCTGGCATCATACGTTGCGCAAGAATAATCGAACCACAAATATATTCATCTTCACTTACTTCAATCTTTTGTATTAACTCTAAAAGCGTATCATTATCAATTTTAAGAGGATTTTCATCAGCATCAATACGACCTAAAATTGAAACCAGTGCATCTTTAGACATATATTTTTGATACTTTACAATAGTAGAGATAGGAGCACTTAGAACAAAATCTTTATATGCTTTATTCGCTAAATCAACTGAAAAACGCTCAGGTTTACTTAAAATATCTTCTGCAATAACATCACCATTTTCATAGCGATGTGTATGGTATTTAACAGCAAGAGGATTGTCATTTTCTAAATGAAATTTACGCAAATCAACTGCTTCACCATTCTCAACATCTTTAATAAAATCCAATACCCCTTGCAAATCGGCATTATCACTCTCTTTGAGCTTACTAGTAGGCACAATAGTAGATTTGTCAATAATATTACCTAAGATGCTGTAGCGCTCTGTTTTGTATGAAGTACGACGATTTTTCTTACCTAAAAGTGCTCCATGCAAGGCATCAATTAACTCATCATAATCTTTTCTATAACGACGTAACTCCATCATCTTAGAAATGCTACATGAACCCATATGCAAAAGACTTGCTAGATATAAAACAAAAAGTGGTAACACTACCCATAATCCAATCGGCATAGGTGGAAGTTGTACACCAAAAAAATTGATACTTCTAATATCTTGAGAAATATTAACTTCTACAAACCAACCTACAAATATCATAAAGATAAATGCGGCTATAGTATAACGTTTGATACTCATAATAACCCCTTATTTATTGTTTTTTTCAGCAATTTCACGACAATCAATACAGTACTTTGCATGTGGCTTTACTTTAAGACGTTGGATACCAATATCTTCTTCACACATATCGCAAATACCATATTGAGCACTTTTCATTTTTGCCAATGCAGCATCAATTTCAGAAAGTTCTTTTTGTTGTTGCGACCCAATTGCCGTTTCGACAAGATTATTGTTACTAGCAGAAGCATGATCACCTTCATCATTAAGCTCTAAACCTTGAAGTTGATTCATCTCATTTTCTACACCCGAAAGATTTTTTTTAATCTGTTCTTGTCGAGAAAGTAACATCTCCCCGAAAAATTTCAATTCACTATGTCTCACTAAAATTCCTTTACATCCGCATTATTTATGATAGGGGTGCCCATTTAAGAGCGTAAAGCCACGATAAATCTGCTCAAGCAGTACCGATTTTGCAATTCTATGACTCATAGTCAAAGAACTCAACGAAATACTAATATCACAGGCTTTGACAAATCTCTCTTCAAAGCCATAGGCACCACCTATAAAAAAATTTACGGACATCTTATCACTTAATAGCTTACTAAATTCCACACTATCTACCTTTTTCCCATCTGGATGTAAGGCAACTGAGTAGTTTTTATACATATATGGCGTTAAAACCTTAGTATAAGACGCTTGAGATGCTTCGGCAGAGACAGTATGCGCCTTGGCAACCTCCTTGGGAAAGAGTTCAATATCTTCTATTTTTGCAAAACGTGTCATCATCTTAGTGAGATCTTTATAGAGAGGATCATAAATTGAACGCTCTTTTTTCGCTATAGAGATAATACTAACTTTCAAGAAGTCCACTCCCAATAAC
>JAYEPE010000110.1:0-3750 GCA_034723735.1 Campylobacterota bacterium
TATATAAAACTTTTAACATCTTATAATCTTCACTCATCAGAGCTTACTAGTAAATCAGATGTAATCATAGAAGAGAATAGTTATTTTGAAGCTATTTATGAATTTTTTATAAGTCAATATCAAAACTCTCAAGCACTTCTTGATGAGATAAAATAATATTTTCATCAAGTGCTTGAGTAGCAAAGATAATAGTGTTATCGAGGAACTCTTTAGCTAAAAATAAATCACGCATAATATGATTCGTTTGCTCCTTTTTTATAGCAATAAACACACTTTCAATACAAAAATCCAAATAACCAAAGAGGAATACTATTTCTAAATCCTATCTCTATATTGTCTTTAGCAACAAAGCTATTTTTTATACTCTGTATCTGTTGGAAACTTTTATTTTTACCACCAATTTCAAAAGTATATTTTTCATCTACTAAAAAATCACCTTGTTTTGGATAGAAGAGAGAATGTTTTTGACTGAGCATATTTAAAAAAAATTGCTCTCGTAATGTTCCTAACTCATTGGATTGACAGTAGCTAAAGCTTAGGTTTGGATTATTTAAGTATAGTTTTTGTGGTTTGGAAAAGATAGTATCGCCTTTGGATTTTGCTTTAATACTTGCAAATATATTGCCCATAGTTAAGTAGTGAATATATTGATAAAGCGTATTTCTATTAATACCAATTTTTTTAGAGAGACTTGTGATATTTAACTCATAGGGCTTTGATGAGCATATAAGATTTACAAGCTGTTTGAGTTTTTGAATATTTTGAGGCTCTATATTGAATATTATGGGCAGATCACTCTCTATGACAGTGTTGACAGTCTCTTCTAGTTTTATGCTGTATGTTTCGCTGTTCTCAAAATAGTATGGAAAATATCCATACTGTAAATACTCTTTAAAATATTCAAATGGTTTAATAATATGAGTAATTTCATTTGCTATATCTATATGATTTTCTAGTATCTCTTCTAGTGAATAATTTTTGAATTTTATATCAAGTTTCAGTTCTAAAAATTCTCTAAAAGATAAGCCTTTAACTCTATACAGTACCGCTCTACGACTTAAGTCTGCTTTTTTATGTTCTAGCACCAAAGCACTTGAACCACTAAAGATGAGCTTTAAATCTAAAAAATCATATATCTCTTTTAACTCTTTTTCAAAATCTTTATACTTATGTATCTCATCTATGGCTAAAACTTTCCCTCCACTTTTTGAAAACTCATCTGCTATATCATACAGAGAAAGCGAACTTGCAGTAATACTATCCGCACTAAAGTATAATTTTTTACTTTGAGGTAAGTCTAGTGAGTTCAAATACTGTATGATAAGTGTAGTTTTTCCAACACCACGACTTCCTAGTATTGCAAGCATCTTATCATTAAAGTCAATGGTGTGATAAAAATATCTTTTATAGGCATAATTTTGCAATTTTAGTATTTGATTAGATTTTTCAAAAAGTTTATCTAGCATATATATCCATTATGTATATTCTATTAAGCATAAATATATCATATTGTTCTTTAGAGTGTGCTTATTTGAAAAATATGTTTTCAAGTTCAGCTCTTTATGGGAAAAACGGAGGGGGGATAATTAAAGTTGTAAGTTTAATTATTAGTATCAAATTTTGAAGGAGTGTCTGTCTGTGTTGATTGCATAAAATCAATACTTTTTTGAAGTTTATTTTTGCTTTCAAGTGCTTCAGAGCGTAAAGATTGAGCAAGTTTATCTGCTTCTTGGGTTAGATATAAAGCTTCAGTCATATCGATAACGCTATCAGACTTGGGAAGTTTTTTTGTAAGTTCTCCTATCTTTAGGATGTCTTTTTCTGCTAAAGCAATTTTAAATTCGAGGAGCCACTGTTTCATAATACTATGCCTTTGCGGCAGCTAGTGCCATATCTATCTGCTGTGTTAATGCACTAGCTTGTGCATTGAGACCACTAATAACACCATCATAGGCGATAAAACGTTTTGTCATCAATTCATACCGTGCGTCTAATATAGCTAGTGTTTTATCATGCTGCTGACTAAGTGATTCAAACTCTGTTTCAAGTCCTTGATTGAAAAGATAAAGAAGACCATTTGATTTAGTATAGCTATAGAGTTTATCATTAATAGTTTCAAAAATACCATCAGTGTGCGTAGCAACATCGTTACTATCAACTGTTGTTTTTCCGCTGAAAAATTCTCCAAGATCAGTAGCGCTTGCATCCATTTTTGTATTAAAATCTTCAAGATTAAAACTCATGGTTCCTGTTTTATCGATTTCAATTCCATGAGCAGCAAGAGAGTTTCCATTTAAATCACTGTAGGTGATTAAATTTGTAATTTCGCGACCAATATTTCTAATCGAAGAATCTCCGTTGAAAATACCGACAGTACCCGCTTCGAGATCTGTTCCCGTCATACTTGAGAGTTGTTGTTGAAGTGTATTATAGCTTGTAACAAAATTTTTAAGCTCATCAACAATGGGCTGTTCATCTTGGCTTATATTTATATTAGCACTTCCCGAATTTTTGAGCAAGGAGATGCTGACTCCTGTAGCAATATCATCAATCGTATTAGAACTACGAGAGATCATAATACCGTTATATTTAAATGAAGAGTCTGATGCGGCTTGGACTTCATTTAAAGTTCCTGCGCTTGTTGTGCTTCCTGTTGTGAGTATTTTTCCATCAAGACCAGCTGCACTATCAGTAATACTGATGCTTTGACCTGATTGTGCACCAATAGGAGTGAGAACCAATTTAAAATCATTATCACCCTCTTGAACAATATTAGCAGATATAACACTTTTTAGTGTCTCATCGCTATTGATCATATCCTTGAGTTGGGTTAAGGTTGTTGTGTCATCATAGGCAAGGTCTTGAGTGACACCATTAATATCTATTTGAATATTACCTGAAGTTCCAGATCCTGCAATAAAATCATCAGCAGCTAAAAAGCTTCCTGATTTATGAGTATTGCTGAGGAGTTTTGTATCTAAGTGACCAGCATTATCAGTAATGGTAATACTCTGGTCTTGACCAGTCTCTTTTGAGGTTAAGACAAAGGTATAAGCATCTTCACCTACTTGTAGAATACTTGCTGTAAGATCATCATTGGCAGTGCTATTGGTGATTTTAGTTTTTAAATCATCGAGTGATGTTCCTGCATCATACTCAATTGCAACATTTTCTCCACCAATGCTAATGGTTAGTGTTCCTGTTCCTGTGGCAATTTTATCGGTTTTAGCTGAAAAATTTCCTGATTGCTGTACGTTAGTTGTAGCAAGGTTTACATCGCTTATTGTCATGGATTGAGTTGCTGTCCCTGTTGCTGCTGTAACACTAACATCATCATTATTACCGCTGACTGTACGCTCTTGATAGAGTGTATCTTGACTTAGGGCGCTAACATTGCTTTTAAATGCAGTTGTCAAAGAAGAGAGAAGATCAAGTGCACTTTGCTTTTGTGTTGCAAGTGTAATCTTAGTTTCAATAGGAGTTACCGTAGCTGATTTTTCATTATTTTTAAGCTTATCAATAAGATCTGCAGTCAAAACTCCTGAACCTATACCGAGTGAATTAATGACAGCCATAATAAATCCTTTACTAGTTTACTTACATGTAATATCGACAAATTTTTCTTTTTTTTTAGAGTTTATCTTCACTCTTCTCTTTTAGTTGCCCGCAAGCAGCGCTGATATCAATTCCTTTAGAATCACGAATAGTACATAAAAGTCCATGATTCACAAGATATTCTTGAAATGCGAC
>JAYEPE010000111.1:0-3688 GCA_034723735.1 Campylobacterota bacterium
GAAAAACCAGCATGGATAGCACGTGCAACAACAAAACAAAAAACAGTCTATTTTAGCTCCCCAAAATCGATGTTTGAGTACTATTTTCAGCCTATTCGTTGGACATCATTAGGTGCTTTAACATCAGGTGATATTGTCTCTCTTACTGTAACAGATTTTACTACACTTGAGGCAGTAGATGCAAAAAAAGCGTTTTATGTCTATGGAAGTAATCAGATAAGTCCAGGTGGTGATGATTTACCTGCATTCGCCACTCAAAAAGGTGCAGAAGATTTTGTTAAAAAATATAATGGCAAGCGTATCATGAAATTTGATGAGATTAGCAATGCACTTGTAAATCTTATAAATGGACGAATATAATGAAAAGACCTGAAGCCAAAAATGAAGAAATTAGACTCGACCCAAAACGCTATTTAGTAAGTGAAACAGATGCTAAAGGTAATATTACGTATTGTAATAAATACTTTAGAGAGATAGCTGGCTATACTGAGAGTGAACTTCTTGGAGCACCTCATAGTATTATCCGTCATCCTGATATGCCTCGTATTGTCTTTAAGCTTCTGTGGGAGACAATTCAAAGTGGTAAAAACATCAATGCTGTAGTGAAAAACTTAGCAAAAGATGGGCGTTATTATTGGGTTTTTACTGAGTTTACCATTAGACGTGACAGTGATACTAAAACAGTTATTGGTTATTTAGCATCACGTAAGGCAGTTTCAAAGCATGTTGTGGGTGTTATGGACTCTCTTTATTCAAAATTAGTAGAACTTGAAAAAGAGGGTGGTATGGAAGCATCCCAAAAGTATCTTAATGAATTTCTAAAAGAGAAAGGCAAAGATATTAAGTTTGAAAATATTATGGAAGAGATTCATAAGTTTTATTAAAAAAGACTCTTTTTACTCAAAAAGAGCATGCAAACCTTCTCTATTTTTTATTTGGTAACTATTAGAAGCTTTTTCTAAAAGTTCCATTTTTACCAATTTTTTAAAGACACGAGAGAGTGTCTCTGGTGTCATATGCAAATGTTCTGCAAGTTGATAGTGTTTAAATTGTGTCAAAGCATCATTAGTATCATAAAGAAATTTTGCAAGTCGTGAGGTAGAGTCCAACACAACATTTAAAGCAATAACAGATTCAAGATAGCGTATCTTTTTTGAGAGTGATTTAAAAAAGATAAAAGCTACATCTGGATCATACAAAAACTCATTTTTAAAACGCTCAAAGTTAATTTCTATAACTTCCCCATCTGTTTCAAAAACAGCCGAAGCTGGATATTCGATACCCTCAAGAACTGCCATCTCTGCTACTAAAGCCGTAGGCTTAAAGCGGTGCATAACAATTTCATTATTTTTAGGATCTGTTTTATAGACCTTGAGTGTTCCCTCGGTAAGTAGTGTTAATGATTTTGGGTGCTCTTTTTCATAAAAAAGAATAGAGCCTTTTGTCATCTTTTTACGTATGGCAAAGGAGTTAATTGTCTGTAACTGCTTATCAGAGAGATTTTCAAAAAAATAGAAATGTCGTAATTCAGTTATCATAAACCAGCCCTTAATAAAAGAGGTGATTATATCAGTGTTATACTTTAGTTTAGAGAGGTTTAGGTACACTTTGCAAAAAAATAAGAAGTACTAATGGATTTTTTTAAATATATACATGCAGTAGGCACAGGAGCTAAAGGTAATCGTGATTTAACATTTGAAGAAGCGCAAGATATGATGCGTCAAATTTTACAGCAGAGTGTTTATCCTGAGCAGATAGCAGCTTTTTTACTAGGTTGGAGATTGAAGCCTGAAACTAATGAAGAGTTTAGAGGTGCATTAAGTGCATGTGATGGATATATTAAAAAAGTAAAAATTGAAAATTCTATAGAGTTGGGCTATCCTTTTGATGGAAAAGCTAAAAATCCTTATATTTTCCCTCTAGTAGCTCAAATACTAAAAGACTCTAAGCTTAATGTAGTTGTTGTTGGTGATGAGTTACAACCTGCAAAAAATGGCATTACAAGCAAAGAAATTTGTACTCATATTAAACTTAGTGAAAACTGCCATTTCTTTGATAGAAAAGATTTTTTCCCTGAGCTACATAAACTCAGTGAACTCCGAATGAAATTAGGTCTGCGCACAGGACTGAGTACCATAGAAAAACTGCCTCACGTTGCAGGGAGTGAATATGCAATTACAGGAGTTTTTCATAAACCCTACGTCAAAAAATATGTTGAAATTTTTTCTGATCGTTATAAAAGATTTGCACTCCTACAAGGCAACGAAGGGACACCAGAGCTTTTTTCTAAAGGAAGGTTATGGGTCACTAATGAGAGTGGTATTGAAGAGTTTATTATAGACCCAGAATATTACGGGATTAAGTATAAAAAATCTTGGGAAATCATCAGCCTAGAAGAGTCACTCTCTCAACTAAACTCTCCCTCAGATGAATATATGAAGTTAGCAAAACTTAATGCCGCAATCTATCTTTTTGTGGCTCAAAAAGCAAACAGTATTGATGAGGCTTTTGAAATACTAAATGGATAAATTCTCAAATCATATCAAAAATATTTTGCACGGTTTCTTTTTAGCCATAGGAACAACAATTGCAGAACCTTCAACGATACTACCTCTTATAGTCAATTACTTTGGCGGTAGTTCACTTCTTGTAGGTTTTTTCGCTGCATTATTACGTGGTGGTGCTATTATCGTTCAGATGTTTGCTGCTTTTCAGGCACAGACTTATACTCTTATGCTTCCCTATCTGCGACGTGTTTTTTTAGCACGGTTTTTTGCATGGTTTTTTATTGGTGTGGCTATTATTGTATTTGGAGAAGATTCTCCTAATCTTACACTTTTTAGCATCGGTTTAGGTCTTTTTATCTTCTCCTTTAGTGCAGGTTTTGGTGCTATATACTTTAAAGATATCGTAGCGAAGATATTTACCCATAAATTTCGTGGCAAGACAATGGCGTATCGACAATTTTTTACTGCTTTTGGTGGATTGATAAGTGGTTCTTTTGCGGCAGTTATACTAGAGATGTATGAGCCTCCCTATAGTTTTGGATATCTCTTTATAATTAGCTCTTTTTTAATGGGTTTTGGTTACCTTGCTTTTGGAAGTGTGGATGAGCCTCCTAAGGAAAAAGTTGCACAAAAAGAGAAAAAATTTAGTATATTTTTAAAAAACTCCATAGCTACTCTTAAAGCAGATAAAGATTTACAAGTTCAAATTACGACCTTTCTCTTTGCGTATGCTTATTTAATAGCACTCCCCTTTATCATTCTTGATGCACAGCAAAAAATTGATCTTAGCGGAACTGCCATTGGTATTTTGATTACTTCTCAAATGGTAGGGGCTATGCTTAGTAATTTTTTATGGGGAAGACTTACTAGTAGGGGTTATTATCGCCTAAGTGCTAATATCGCTTTACTCTTACATGTAAGTGCTGTTATACTTGCTTTTAATGCTAATAGTTTGTATGAATATATAGCTATATTTTTTATTGTAGGGGCTGCTACTGATGGTAATCGGATTGCTTCTGGGAATTTAATCTTAATAATTGCCCCTCCTGAAAAACGTCCTGTTTATGTAGCTCTGCAGATGAATATTATCTCTTTAGGTATGTTTTTCTCTATTTTGGGTGGATTAATCTTACATGTAAGTAATTACACAGTGCTCTATACGATAACTTTACTCATGCTAT
>JAYEPE010000112.1:0-3679 GCA_034723735.1 Campylobacterota bacterium
AAAAAGCACATAGAGTAAAAGAGTATCATTGCGGTGAAAAAGAGGAGTTACATGTAAGCATGTACTATTTTGATATACCTGATAGTTACAAAAAGTATATCAGTTTTATAGCTTTATCAGCCATGATATTATTGGTGATTGGAGCTATATTATGATTGAAACGATTTTAATTTTATTAGCACCAATTATTGGTGGTCTTATTTATGGTTTTGAGCGGATAGTTCGTGCTAGGATGCAAAACCGCCAAGGTCCTCCATTATTGCAAGCCTTTTATGACATGTATAAACTTATGGATAAGCAAGCATTTATCATCAATCCATATCACACTATTTTAGCAATGATGCATTTTATAACACTGTGGGCTGTTGTAGCATTTGTTATACTTGGGCAAAATTTACTTTATATAATTTTTTTACACTTACTTTCATCTCTCTTTCTTATTCTTGCAGGCTTTAGTGTTAAGTCGATTTTTTCGCATATTGGTGCAAACAGAGAGCTACTCTCTATCATAGCGTATGAGCCAATTTTGATAATGCTTGCCGTTGGATTTTTTCTTTTAAATGGGACTTTTGACATAAGCACTATAAGGGACAATTCACCTGAAATTGGATTTTTACTTTTACTTTTTCTAGCATTTTTACTTGTTATTCCTATAAAACTTAAAAAGTCTCCTTTTGATGCTGTTGAAGCGCATCAAGAGATAGTTGGTGGTGTTGAAATAGAGTTTAGTGGTCTATTTTTTGAGTTTTTATATATGGCTAAATGGCTTGAGTATGTTTTTATATATCTACTTCTTCTTCTATTTGCAGGAAACAGTATCTTCTTAGGACTTTTTTTATTTGTATCTATCTTTTTATTGGTAAATTTAGTTGATAATTCTACAGCAAGAATAAAAATCAATCATCTCATCCAAATAGTTTTAGCTATCGGATTGATACTTGGTATGTTAAATCTTATAGGACTCTCTTATGTTTGATTTGAAGAAATACAGAAAAAAATCACCTTGGATACTTCACTATAATGCTGGAAGTTGCAATGGATGTGATATAGAGATACTAGCGTCTCTCTCACCAAAATATGATTTAGAGAGATTTGGAGTAATAAATACAGGGAACCCAAAACAATCAGATATATTTTTAGTGACAGGACCGGTGACATATAGAAGTAGAGAGCGACTTATAGAACTCTATACTCAGATACCAGAACCAAAAGTTGTAGTAGCAGTGGGAAGTTGTAGTTGCACTGGTGGTGTTTTTCGTGATATGTATAATGTTGAAGATGGAGTAGATAGATATATCCCCGTTGATGTTTATATCCCTGGATGTGCGACCTCTCCTGAAATTATCATTGATGGTGTTGTGAAAGCTTTAGAAATTTTAGAAAAAAAGACAAAAGATATGGAAAAACCATTTAGACTATTTCGCGATCCTAAAAGTGAAGATGAAGTTATAAATCGTAGAGATAGTGCGATGAGAGTATCGAATCCCTCGAGTAAGGAGGATAAAAGTAGTGAAAAAAATTAAAGTTACACTTGAAGATGTAAGAGAAAAAATTAAAGATTTTTATGATGAGAAGTTATGGCATTTTATAAGCCTTAATGGTGTTGCATTGGAAGATAAAAAAACAGAGATTCAGTGGATGTTTTCAAAATATGAGTGCTTGGATGATGTGGTGGTTTATTATGCAGAGATAGCACAAGAAGATGTAGTTCCATCTGTAGTTGATATGATTCCATCAGCGATAATCTCTCAAAGAGAGCTTGTTGATATGTTTGGTGTAGAGATTGAGGGAAGCGAAAAGGGATTATATCTTGATAAAGATTCACTCCAAATGCCATTAAGTAGGTGCTCATTATGAGTAAGAAGAGTATAAATATTCCTCTTGGTTCTCAACATATTTCACTTTTAGAACCTGTTAGGTTTCGTTTTGAATGTGAAAATGAGAAAATTATTGGAGTTGATTCTGATGTTGGATTTGTTCATCGTGGAATAGAGAGGGCATGTACAACAAAGTTTAAGTTTGATGGGGTTGGTTATGTAGTGGCAAGAGTTTGTGGACTCTGTGCTATTACTCATTCACTCACTTATACTGCTGGGATTGAAAAACTATTAAATGCTGAGATAACATCCAAAGCAAAATACCTAAGAATTTTACTTTTAGAACTTGACCGTATTCACTCTCATATGTTGTGTTTGTCTCATACATGTGAAAATGCTGGATTTGAAGCTATGTTTATGCGAATTATGGGCGATAGAGAACTCATTATGGAGATTCAAGAGCTTTTAACTGGAAATAGAGTGCAGTTTGATTTTATATCTATAGGTGGGGTAAATAGAGATTTATCTCCTGAGATAGCTAAGATAATATTAGAAAGATTAAAGATACTAAGAGAAAAAACACAGGGTTACATGGATGAGTTTAATTCCAACTGGAGTTTATCTTTGAAGTTCAAGGGTATTGGAGCGATGAGTCTTGATGATGCGTATAAATTCAATGCCATAGGTCCACTTGCTCGTGCTTCAGGACTTAAAATTGATGTTAGAAATGAGATAGATTATCTTCCCTATGATGAGATTGGTTTTGTTATGCAAACTCATACGCAAGGAGATATAAACAGCAGAAATATAGTAAGACTCAATGAGATTATAAACTCTATAGAGATGTGCGAAAATGTAATCAATGGACTTCCTGATGGTGAAATATTTACAAAGATAAAAGGGAAACCAAACGGTGAAGTTCTTGTAAGATTTGAAGCACCCAGAGGTGAGCTGATGTACTACATAAAAGGTAATGCCAAGCCTATGTTAGAGCGTGTAAGGATTAAAACACCAACATTTGCATCTATTCCTGCTTTCTCTGAAATATTTATTGGGCAAAGCTATGCAGATGCTCCGGCAATCCTTGCCTCATTTGATCCATGTCTATCATGTACTGCAAAATAGGAAAACAAGATGTTTAAATCATTTTCCAAAGCCTTTAGTAATCTTTTTAAGAAACCACAAACCATAGATTATCCTGCTAGCCCTATAGTAAAAGATTCTGCTTTTCGTGGTCTCATAGAATACGGAGAAAATGAGTGTATTTTTTGCTTAAAGTGTGAAAAGGTTTGTCCTCCAGGGGCAATTTTATTTGTACCTGTTGAAAATCCTCCTGAAAATAAACAAAATAAAAAAGGTTTCAAATACCACTATAACCCTTATCTTTGTATTTATTGCACAGAGTGTGTAAGAGCATGTCCAAAACCAGATGAAGCACTTTGGCAAAGCAATAAAAAGCCATCAATCGGCATAAAAGAAGATAAAGTCAATGAAGCTTGGTTTGAGCTAGAGAAATTAAAATAAAAGGATTTAAAGATGAAATATGTATTGATTATGGGACTGTTTTTTAATGAGCTATTTGCTCACGGTGGGAGTGGTGAACATATTCACTTTTTTGGTAGTTTACATGTAGAGGGCTTTATTTTGTTTTTAGCAGGTTTTATAACTACCTATTTTATTTATATACATGCAACAAGAGGAGATAGTTAATGTGCCAAGATTGTGGCTGTAGCATAACAGATACAGATGAAAATATGCATTCTCACAGTTCTGATGAGGCATTAGCAACTATCCATGCAAATCCTCAGCTAAATGACACTAAAACAGTAGAGATAATAAAAAATATTTTACATAAAAATGAT
>JAYEPE010000113.1:0-17040 GCA_034723735.1 Campylobacterota bacterium
CGATTTTTCGCATCATATTCAATCAAAGTGTAAGCAAGAGAAAGCAAAAAGAGAAAAAATACAAATAAAAATTGGTAGTGATACTGCTCTAGCAAATTTAATATTTTCATTTTTTTAATTACATCCTATAAATAGTGAAAAAAATTATAACACTGTAAGTAAAATTAGAACTTAAAAAGTAAAATGGAGAAGTGCTTCAGCACCAAAGAAAGGTACTGAAAAGATGTAAGGATTAACGTTTAGAGAATTGAGGAGAACGACGAGCTTTACGTCTTCCTGGTTTTTTACGTTCAACAACACGTGAATCACGAGTCATCATACCTTCAGGTTTTAAGATAGCACGAAATGACTCATCATACTTAACTAAAGCACGAGAGATACCATGACGCAATGCATCTGCTTGACCACCGAAACCACCACCTAAAGTCGTAGCAATGATATCAACCGAAGTTTCTTGTTTTGTTAATGCTAAAGGTTGCTTAACACGAAGTTTTTTTGCTTCTAATCCACCTAACCATGCGTCAAGTGAAAGACCATTAATAGTGATTTTTCCACTACCTGGAGTTAACCATACTTTTGCGATTGACGCTTTACGACGTCCTGTTGCGTAAGTTTTTGCCATTATCTAATCCTTACTTGCTAAGTTGTGCAGTGTGAGGATGCTCAGCACCTGCATAAACTTTTAATTTTTTAAGCTGTTTAGCGCCTAACTTTGTTTTAGGAAGCATACCACGAGTTGCAAGCTTAAAAAGCTTCTCTGGGTTGTTTGCTAAAAGATCCATCATTTTAACACTTTTGGTACTACCGAAGTAACCTGAGTGTGAGAAATACTCTTTATCATTGATCTTACCTTGACCTTTGAAAACTGCTTTTGATGCGTTGATAATTACAACACTATCACCACAGTCTATGTTTGGTGTAAAATAAGGTTTGTTCTTTCCACGAAGATGCGTTGCTACCTCTGTAATCATACGACCAAAAGTTTTACCTTCTGCATCAATAAGAATCCAGTTGTCCTCAATCATCTCTGGACTTGCAATTTTAGTAAATTTCATTGCTATTCCTTTCAATCTTTTAAATTAAGTGTGGGATTATAGTGGCTTAAAACTTTCACGAAGCTTAAATTAAGGTTTATATAAGATTTATCTCCAGAGTTTAGATTCGTATCTAAGGTGTTTATTTTTTACAAAGTTATATTTTAGTAAAATTGTAAACGGCTATATACATTTACAAAGGTGCATCATGTTAGAGACTATTGTCAAATATCAAAACAGACTTCAAAAATCATTTAACACCAGCTACAGAAGATATATTTTTAAAGAGATCCATTTTGATGACAAGATGATTGCTATCTTTGGAGCGCGGGGAGTTGGTAAAACGACAACACTCTTTCAACACCTCAAACAGTTGCAAGATGAGAATAAAAATGCACTCTATATTTCACTTGATTATCCCTTTTTAAACGGAGTGGATTTGATTGATTTAATAGAAGAGTTTGTAGAGAGTGGCGGAGAGTATCTTCTTCTTGATGAAGTACATCGTTACAAGGACTTTAGTTCCTATTTGAAAACCATTTATGATTTGTATGATGTAAAAGTTCTGTTCACAAGCAGCAGTGCGACCTCTATTTTAAATGCAAAAAGCGACTTGAGCAGAAGGGTGACACTTTATAATCTACATGGTTTTTCTTTTAGAGAGTTTTTGGAATTCAAATACAGTAGAACGTTTGTAACCCTTAGCATAGAAGCGATTTTTGATCATCATATCGATAGTGTCAAAAATCTCAAATTGTCTGAAATTAATATTTTAAAAGAGTTTAAAGAGTATATGAAAGTTGGCTACTATCCATTTTATTTTGATAAAAAAACATCCTATTACCAAAACCTTCTTAACACCATCAATCTCACTATAGATTTAGATTTAACCTCACTCGGATTGGTAGAGCAAAAATATACCTATAAACTCAAAAAATTGCTTGAAGTGGTCTGTGAGAGCAAACCATTTGAAGTGAACTACACAAAAATCGCAGCGCTCTCCGAAATAAGCAGAGTGAAACTTTATGACTATATCTCTTATCTAAGTGACGGGCAGATGCTACTGCTCATCGATGAAAATATCAGTGGACTCAAAAAAGTGCAAAAACCGGCAAAAATATATCTTCATAACACAAACCTACTCTTTGCATATTGCACCAAAAGTGAAATAGGAACCACAAGAGAGACCTTTTTTGCAAATCAGGTATCAGCCAAATATCCACTCAATATCTCAAAACAGGGTGATTTTATCGTAGATGGAAGGTTTACTGTGGAAGTAGGCGGTAAAAATAAAAGTTTTGATCAAATAAAAGATATTGAGATGAGCTTTGTAGCCGCCGATGGAATCGAACTTGGTAGCGGTAATAAAATTCCACTTTGGCTTTTTGGGTTTTTATATTGAATGCGCTTAAAGGGGTCTATAACTATAACTCATCTCTTGAAAATATAAAATTTAGGCAGAAATTTCAAGTTTTCTACATCATCCAAATTTAACTCTTTGCTCGCCTTATAACGTCTTCTTACTTTATTTAGCTACAAAGTTATACAGAGTAGTAGGCTCAATATCTACCATACCACCTTTAAATTCTAAACAACCCCAATCTTTATCAAGATGAGCAGTTTTGATATCACTTAAAGATACTTTAGACTCAATCAAGGGGGCTATATCAGCTACCTTATGTAAACCATCTTCAAAATCAAATTCAAAGATATATTTATCAATATTTATAAATTTATTTAATTTCATTTTTACTCCAATGGTGAGATTTTATGGAAATTTTGAGTCTCCCACATCTCACTTAGCTCTTCTTGATGTATCTCTGCCCACTCTCTTGTAAGCATTCTTGCTTTTTTAGGCAAAGAACCTTCAACTATATTTAAAGTATCAATTTCCATTACAGCCTGATACTCATTATACTTGATATGTATATGTCTTGGCGGATGTTCATTGTCAATACTAAACATCCTTATAATAATTCCATAAAACCGACTCAGTTCAGGCATAAAAAAATCCTTTGAAAAATTATAGCACATCTTTACATGTAACAGTTTTACCCAGAAAGCACTATTTAGGTGTGATTCACCCGTAAACAATATTTTTAAATGTATTTGCAGGGGGGGGAAGTTACAATGTTCTAATCTTAAATCGAAGGTCTACAATGTTTACTAAAACAAAAAAAATAGTTTTTACAGCTACTCTATTAAATCTCATGTTAATGCAAAGTCTTGTAGCTGATATGCTGGATTATTACAGTAGTGCAATTTTACCCGCGATTATTGCACAAAAAAATTCCTCTCCAAAGTTTACAACAGAAATGCTCGCTGACAAATCTCTATTTGTATATGGTTTTGAAGAAGATGGCTTTGGCTCTAGACATCTTCTTGTAGTTAATGCAGACGGAAGTCAGGCAGATATTAAAAGTATGAACGGAAATGATGTTCATGCTGCCAACATTGTATTAACAATTAATACTGATAATAATGGCTACAGCACACTAAGCAAAGAGGTGCCTGGAATGGGTAGCATTTCGCACCGTTTATTAAAAGTGCTAGATGATGGCTCTTTCATCGTAATAGATATTAGTGGTAGTGCCCAAGATATATTTGATCCAACTCCTCAGTTCTACTCTACAGTTGAACTCGCTGATAACGGTGAAGCAGCATTAATAAACTATGTAAATTCTCAAGAGTTTTCAGCAGAAATTTTACAAGCTAATCCATGGTATGTCATCGGACTTTCTGATTTAAGAGAAGGTAATGTAGCTTGTAATGGTCTGTGGACATTTAATACTGATGGAACAGTTGATTCAACAGATTTATCTGAAACATTAGAAGGTTTTCTAACATATTCTATTAATGGTAATACTATTTCTTATGTACATGAAGGACAAACTTTTAATTCACCAGTTGCTGTAGGAACGAATAACTGGATGGTTGCAGGTAATGATCATTATTACAAAAACTATGCTGATGCTATTGCTTTTGCAAATGGAATCGGTGAAGATTGTACAGATTTTTTTCCTATACAATAGATACAATCTTTTTTCTCATTCCCAACTTCCAGTTGGGAATGCCTATAGACAATCACTCTTTTAAAACCCTAATATCTCATTCAAACCCTCAATAACATTTTCAATCTCTTCACGAGAAGCTTCCGCAATTTTATTTCCAATTCTCTCTACTGATAATGTTCTAACATGACTTCATATCCTCTGATAAACCCAAATCTGCAAAAGCTTTTTCATCCGCTTGATTGAGTTTTAAGAACTCTTTCTCAAGTCTGCTTTTTTGAATTTTTTCAATGACTTTCACACGCTCTAAAGCTTTTGGACTAAACATAGATAATATCTTTCAAAATTGTTTCACGCATACTTGAACTGCTGTCTAAATCAAAAATATCACTATTTCGATGAAACTTTTTTTGAATCAGGCTTTTAACCTTAGCCACCACATCAAAATATTCATAAGCAGATCGTGTACTGAGATAGTTTTTATCTTTTTGTATTGCAATATCTATATCGCTATAAACAGATGCTTCATCTCTAGCAAAACTGCCAAAAAGAGCTAAAGTCGTGATACCCTCTTGTGCCAATTCGTTTTTTATCTCTTTTAAAAAAGTAATAATCTCTGTTTTAGTGGTTTTCATGCTCTCATTATACCGCAACAATTTTCACAGTCTCTTCAAGTAGATAACACAGATAGCCCTCAACACTATCACCCGTAATCTCTCGCAAAGCTTTTTTATAAAACTCCAACTGTTGGTGGTGCTCATCACTATGGGCTGACGAGCTTTTATAATCTATAATAACCCAATGATTATCGTGCTTTATCAGCAGATCTAAATAACGTAACTCACCCTCAAAGCTCAGGGCTTGTTCTTTGTAGATATCTCCTTTGGTTAATTCACGAAACTCTCTATCTTTGATTACATGTAAGACTCGTTTTTCAATATCTTCTAAGGCTTTCGTATCTAAAAGCGCTCCGTAACGATTTTGTGTAGCGGTCATGGCAGAATTTAGAGAATCAGTTTCAAAATCTACCATCATCTCTAAGCCATAGTGTAGGGCTAAACCAAAAGTAATAGCATGATAATTACTCTCTATCTCCTCTTCGTGATCAATAAAATCTTTTTGTCGTCCGTAGTTTAGAGGCTCATATAGTAATGCCTTATCTTCATGTTTTGAAATACTTTTTGTATGCTCTATCTTCAAAGTACCTATTGTCTGTTCTTGCAAATCTAGGAGAGCAAACTTAGAATTTTTCTCTTTTTGAATAATAAAAAGAGAAGACTCTGCGCGGGTAAAAGCAACATACAACGCATTAAGATCATCTTCAATACCTGCTTGCTCTTCTCTGTCCATAGCACGTTTATAATCAGCATCAAAACTCATACGATTTTTCTGTCTTAGATAGATATTTTCTAAGCTAGTACCATCATATTCATAGATAATAGGATTTGTATTGGGCTGTTTTTTTCCTAAACGGTCAAGAACGATAACATGCTTAAATTCTAAACCTTTTGATTTATGCACGGTTAAAACACGCACCCCATGTAAGTCAGCTTTGACGGCACTTTTATCGATACGCTCAAACTCAAAAATGAACTGCTCAATATCCTTATAATGGTGCAAGAGTTCTATAAAACGTAAAAGATTCATATCACCACTAAAGAGCTCATACTTATCTATAATACTCTTTACATGTAAGGATAAATCAAAGTTTTTGAGATTAATCTCAGGGAGTTTTTCTACATCACGACCAATAAGCGCAAAAAAGTTTTCTGCGTAAATTGGCTTGTTAAAATAGCAATATTTCAAATATTCAATAATAGCCTTAACGCTGCGTTGATGAATCAATTTAGCTGTTGTTTCTGTTACTACTTCAATAGCATCCGCCTTAAGAAGCTCTTCGATAGATGCCCCATCAGCATTTGTGGCACAGAGAATAGCTATATCATCACTATTGGCACCTTTTTCAAGCAAATATTTTACCTGTGTGGCGCAAGACTCCAAAATACTCTCATTATTAATAACCTCGACATAGCCCTCAGATGCACTCTCTTTGACTTCTTGAGGGATATAAGCTTTGATTTTATCAAGAAAAATCGTATTAACAAATTCAACAACAGCTCTATCGGAGCGGTAATTTGTCACTAAAGGTTTTAGAGTGATAGCATCATGTGCGGCTACTTCACCAAACAACGCACTCACCCCACCACGAAAACGATAAATCGACTGCTTCACATCTCCTACAAAAAAGAAGCTTCCTCCCTCATTGATCCCCTGTCCTGATAAAATCTCTTCAATAATTGGACGTAAAATATCAAACTGAATTATACTTGTATCTTGAAACTCATCAAGAAGCAGATGTTCTATCTTGGAGTCAAGACGAAAATAGAGAAACTCACTATCAATTCGCTCTTTTAAAAGATAATAGACAAAAGAGGTAATATCATCAAAACTAAGCTCACCGTCATTTTGCGCCAAATCAAGACGGCTTTTTTTATAAATCTCTAAAAGTGAAAAAAGTGAAAAGAAAAAACGCTTCTCTTTCTCTTTCATATAATCTTTAATATTTTCTTGCATTATATGCAGATGTATATCCATTTCACTCACATATTGCTTTTTAAAATCCCAATACTGCATGGACTCTTTTTGTAGCCATGTTTTAGCTAGAAGCTCTTCAATATTACTTACATGTAAGGTTTTTTGTGAGCGTTTTGAGAGTGCCTCTACATCAAAAAGTGCTTTGAGTTGTGCAAAACTTTGCATAATACTCTCTTGTACATGTAAAGACTTATCAGCACTGAATTCAAATTTAGAGAGCTCTGGTAGTTTGGCATAAAGCCCCTCTAAAAGTTTGAAAATATCACTCAAGCGTTTAGAACTCAACAATGAGAGTTCAATCAGTTCAGAATCTTTACCTTGAGTATTGACCTCATTTAAAAAACGAATCATCAGATTAATCTCATGTTGTGACTCAAAGGTAGAAAAAGTCGGCATTAAACCTGCATGAAGTGAGAATTTTCGTAAAATCTTAGAAAAAAGTTTATCAATGGTGAGAATTTTATTTTCAGCATTTAAGAAGCGCTCTAAAACTTCTGAACGCTTAGCAATTAACATCGCCTCACTCTGCCCTGTCACTTGGGAAATAACCGCTAATTCTCCACGCTCAGGCAAATTTTTGAGAGTAACTGCGATACGTTCTTGCATCTCATTGGCAGCTTTATTAGTAAAAGTAAGCGCCATAATCTTCTCAGGACTCACATCCATAAAAAGCAGACTCAGATACCGCACCACAAGATTAAAAGTCTTCCCACTCCCCGCACTCGCCTCATAAGCTAAAAATGATTCAAACGCCATTACCTTCTCCCACACATGAGTGCATATTCACAATATTTACAGGCAGACAAATCTTCACATAATTCAAAATCAAACTCTTTAGTATCTCCAAGGGTGTTAAGGTGTGTGCTTAGGAGTTCTAGCTTCTCTTCTAAGAGTGGCTCTGCTATGAGTTCTCCTGATTTTAAATCGTAAAATCCACAGCCATTTACTTTGCCTAAAGTTGAAGCTAAAAGATAGTAAAACTCTAATTGAAAATCAGTGGCTTCTTCAAGCTTTCTGCTAGTATATGTTGTATAACTACCACTTTTATAATCTAAGACTTCAAGAGTATTATTGTGAGCATCAATACGATCAATAGTGCCATAAAGTGTTATACCTTCATGCTTACATGTAAGTTGTTCTTCACACCCTTGTACTCTATAACCTGATTTAAAACGTTCTATCTCATTTTCATAAAAATCTTGGAGTCGTTTTTTCCATAATTTTATTTGGTATCGCACAAGAGGGTTAGATTCATGCATTGATTCTAAGGTATTTTCAACAGAAGTTTTCAACTCATCTATACTATCAAAAGTATTTTTTTGTTCATATACTTTTTTGAGCATTTCATGAAGAAGGTTTCCAATTTCCCACTCTTGAGGTAGCTCTTGGGGAATCTCATGTGAGTTGATTTTAGCAATATAGCGGTAATAAAATTGACGTTTACATGTAAGAAAACTTTTTAAACCAGTTGCAGAGAGCTTATGTGCCGTAAAATCATATGGAGCGATAATTTCCTTTATATGGACAGCTTTCATCTCACTTTTTTTAAAAAGTAATGATGCATAGGCATCACTATTTCCAAAAACATCGCTACGAATACCCAACTGTGTTAAAAACCTTGAGGCAATAGCATCATCACTCTCTACATACGATATAGCTACTTTTTTTGCGCGTGAGATAAGCAGATAGTAATAGTGTTTTTGCAAAGCCTCGCGGTCGTATTGTGTTGGTAAGCCACTATGTTGACGGATGCTACTATTTAAGAAAAGGTCTTTATCACTAGAACGTGGGACATAGCTTTCATTAAAATCAACTATTACCACACCCTCAAAACTTACCCCACGACTCTCAAGTAGTCCCATCACTGTAATCTTACCACCACCAACGTCATCGATACTAACACTTCTTAAACGTTCTAAAAAGATATGTAAGACTTGCTTCATACTAAGAGCATTTAAATGACTATCTAAGCTTTCAAAGCGGTAAAGTTCTTTATGAATGAGTTCGAGAATACGTTTATCTTGCTCAGCTTCTATTAGATTTGCTATAAAGCTATTAAAGTTTTTTTGTGTGTAAAGCTCATGATAGAGAGGGCGTAAAAATTCAAAAAACTCTGCTCCTAAGCGATTTATTCTAGCACTATTTTGTATATTTGAATTATCTAAAACTTGAATTGTTGCTTGGAGTTTTTTATACAGAGTACTTTCACTCAAAGAGCGCCCCATTGCAAAGTTAAAATTGGACTCATTATCAAAAAGACGCAGTTGTGAAGCAAAATTCTCATCTGGAACAATAACTGCAATATTATCGGGGTGGATTCCTTCTTGAATCATAAGATATATCTGCTCTTTTATAAATGCAATTTGCTCTATACGCTCTGCAAAGTGTTTACATGTAAGTGTCTCTTGTGCCCTAAATATCTCTTTTTCTACAATAGTAATCTGTGTAAGATTTAAAAGATACCGATAGCCTTCTTCGAGATTAAATCCAAGATCATTAAATTTCGCTGTCATTTTCTGATTGTATCTGCTAGTTTGATACTCAATTTCAAGTTTAACGACATCAGCACATTGAAGTAATACTTCAAACTCAAAATTGCTTAGATAGCCTTCTAAAACTAATAAAACACTATCGTGACGTTGCAAATAATCTATATTTAGCGTATATTCTTTTTTTAAAAAAATAGAATCAATAAGCCTCTCGCGCTTACAAATAACTGCATAACGTTTGTAAAGTTCATTGAGTACACCTAAGTGTTCTTCATAATCACCATAGGTATCTGCAAGTTCAATATCCTCAATACTTACTTGTTCACCACTCAACTCTTCTAAAAATCTGAAAATATAGTGGCTGTTTTGTATAAATGTAAAGAAATTTCGTTCAATTTTTAAAGCGTCAAAGTTTTTAAACTCACTTGCTTCAAGAAGCAGTAAATTTCGTCTATCACTATCAAGGCTTATAGAGCCTTGAACTTGCAATAAGCGATTTAAAAATTCACTCATAGTAATATGTGGATCTAAAAAAGCATTGTTATTTTTAAGAGAAAGAATACGATGGCGAATAGAGCGTGATGAAGGCAGAATTGTAAGTTGATTCTGCATCATCCTTTAATCTTTAGTATTCAAATATTTCGCTATAGCGTGTATCTGCTTTAAGATTTAAAAATCGCAAATGCTCTCCAATAGTAACAGATGCAAGAATATTCCAACGTCCTTCTTTTGGGAGCGTGACAACTTCAAAACTATAGAGGCCATCAGTAACCTTAGGATTCTCTAATGCAATATCATCTTTATGATTATCAGGACGTGTTATCATCGCTTTAAATATAGCATTGTTTACTACATTTCCAGACTTATCTGTTAATTCATACTCTATCTTTGTATGTGCTGTACTAATATCTTTACCAACATAAGATAAATTATAAAGCTTATCAAAAGCAATCTTTTTCAAAATGATATCATTTACATTCTTGTCATACACATGATAATTAAGCATATTGCGATCACTTGGTTCGATAGGATATTCTAATGAAACCACTATAGTTGCATAAATTAATCCAATAATTAAAATAAACGAAAGTGCGATGCCATAAGGCCAACGCAGTGCTTTAGAATCCTTCATTGTTTCTCTTTCTCATAATATATTTGCGTTTAATAAATAGATAAAGCGCATACAGAATAAATCCATAAAAGAAAATTCTTAGTACTGCAAAGACTAGCTTATTTGCATTACCAGGAACACTTTCAAGTTGAATATCTTTTGATGTAGCAATTTGTTCTGCTAAATCGGTGTAGCCATTTTGTATCGCTGCCCCAAATTTTTCAGCAGTTGTTGCTTTTTTAGCTTTCATCGTCAAAATTGGTAAAATTGTGCCACTATTAGGCATAGGACTTAAAATCTGATTTTTATCAAAAAGTTCATAAAGAGATTGAGGTCTAGCTATGATATCAATTTGTTTGTCAAATTCAGAAATGGCTAATAAAATAACAGGTTCTTCAAATACTTTTATTGCCTCTTTTTCGTAAGTTACAATATCCATATCCTTAGGTAACTCTTTAATAACATGAACATAAAGCCCTATACCTGTCTTTTCGTGCAGTTCTTTACCAATAACATTGACTTCATTCTTTACATAATCAAGAGAAATAACTTCATCTTTATAAAGATAATTTATCGCGGCAGGAGCACTTTGAAGTTCTAAGCTTTTTGATGCTGCAATCTGACTTGCCACTTCAGTATATGCACTAGTAATAGCTCGTGCAACATTTTGCGCTTCTGTCTCATCTTTAGATCTGTTTTGCAAAATAGGTAAAATACTACCTGTATTTGGTGTCGGATTTAAAACTTTTGATTTTTCAAAAAGATTATACAGCGACTCTGGCTCTGCCATAATATCAATCTCTTTATCTGTTTGAGACAGGGTTAATATCATTGCAGGTTTCTTAAGGTCTTTCATTATCTGTTTTTCATATTCCAACATACCCATATTTTGAGGCATCTCTTTTATAATAAGAACATAAAAATTTATCCCTGTTTTATTATGTAACTCTTTACCGATTGTGTTTATTTCTTTCGTGACCCAATCGAGAAAAATTACTTCGTCTTTATAGAGATAATTTGCAGAAAGCGTTGTTGTAAGAAAAAGAATGAGGGCCGCAAGCCCTCGTGAAATACTCAATAGAGTACCTTAACCGACGAAAAGATGGTTTGGAGTAAGAACAGCCCATAGCGTGTATACAGCGCTAATAAGCAATGCTACTGTAATAACAAAGTTCATATCAAATTTCATTACACTCTCCTTACTTATGAACAACAACGTGCTTCGCACTTGTTGCATCAATCATCTTAATATCTTTAGCATTTTCAATTGTATAGTAAGTTGCGGCATTTGCTTGTTGTACTGCAATTCCCCATACTGTTAAACCAGCTAAGATTGAAAGCAACAATAGTGTTGCAATTAACATACCAGGAATAGCTTCAAAAGCAAATATACTTCTATTTTCCACTATCTCTCCTTTATTTGCTTAAGCTAGTGACATAGGCACTAACAGCTTTAATTTGTTGTTCGTTAAGAATATCAAATGATGGCATCTCGCCGATAGCAGCTTTTTTACCATGTTTAAGTACCGCAGTAACTACCTCAACATTAAATGAGTCAAGACCTGGTGCAACAAAAGCCATACCTTCACCATTAGAACCATGACATGCTGCACACGTACCAGCATAAACATCTGCACCTGCACCTTTCATACCATTGTCTAAATATTTAGATACTGTAGCAATTTCAGCATCTGTAATTAATGCGTTTGTATTCATATTAAACAGACCATTACGATCTGGCATTGGAGCCGCGTAACCTAAGTTATTTGATCCATTTTCAATAGCATGTTTTACAGAAACTGCTTCTATACGTTTGTTTAAGTCTGCTGCTTTACCATCAATACCATCAGCCGAAAGACCATGACACTGTGCACATTGAACGATAAATACTGATTCACCCATAGCGACTAAAGTATCTTCATCCATATTTGCATGCTGTGCTGCAAATTTTGTATCGTGAGCAGCAACTTCTTCATTGTACTCACCAATTTGAGAGTATGCATTAACAGGATATCCAGCAATAAAATACCACATAGACCAAACAATTGAACCTAAAAATAATACTGCCCAACCCATTGGAAGTTCATTTTTATATTCACCGATACCATCCCAATTCTCATCTGCAAGTTCACCTGAAGCGGTGTCATTTTGCATCTGACGAACATATTTTATAACAACAAATACTGTAATTAATACAAGTGCTACCGCACCAGCAACAGCAAGTTGGTTAATGATGTCTTCACCCATACCGCCTTTTGAACCACCTACAGCCATCCAAGTAGCAGCTAGCATTACAACAGTAACAATAACTCCCCATAGCATCAACTTATTCATTTATGCCTCCTTTTTTTTCGTCTCTTTTTTCAAGACTTCTTCTACCGGTTTATCGGTAATATCATCATTCAGAGCAATATTGCCATATTTCTCATAATCACGTTTCCCTTTTTTCTCACTACTATAAAGATGATAGATGTACGAGTACAATACTATCACCATAGCACCAGTAAAGAAAAAGTAAGCATACGCTTGAATTTCTGCAATATCCACTCTAACCTCGCTTACTTAAGACTGTTCATATATGCAATTAATGCAACAATTTCAGGTACTTGACCTGCTGCTACTGCATCTTTTACATCTTGATTTTTCATATCTGCTGCAATGAGTTTTGCATCTGCTAAAGCTTCCGCGCGAGCGCCAGCTACATCAGCTGCCATTGCAACAATTTCAGTTGAACCATCTTTCATTGGAACTGGTTTATTATAAGGTACATTAAATACTTTATTAATTGTTACCATTTCCGCGTATGCTGTATCAACATCTGCAGCATTAGTGAATAACCATTTATATGCAGGCATAATTGAACCAGGAATAACCCCAGCAGGATCCCACATATGATTTTCGTGCCAGTCCGTTGTACGAACATTACCGATACGCATTAAATCTGGACCAGTACGTTTTGATCCCCATAAGAATGGACGATCATAAGCATACTCACCACTAAGTGAATAGTCACCATAGCGATCTGTTTCAGACTTAAATGGACGAATAAGTTGTGAATGACAAGCATTACAACTATTTTTAATATAAACATGACGACCAGTAAGCTCTAACGTTGAGTAAGGCTTTGTACCGATTGTCGGGCGTGACTGCTCTGCAAAGTTTGGAAGGATTTCAACCAAACCTGCAAACGCAAGTGTTATAAATAGGACTACCGAAAAAAAGAACGGATGTTTTTCTAACCAATGAAACATAATATACTCCCTCCCTTTTAAGCGCCCATAGGCGATGCATTTTGCATTTCAGATTCATCAACTTCTTTTGAAGCACCAGTCATAGTTTTATACATGTTGTATGCAAAAATAAATACACCAACAAGATAAAGAGTACCACCAACCGCACGGATTGTATAGTAAGGATGTAAAACAGTTACTGTATCAATGAATGAGTACGCTAAGTTACCAAATTCATCGTGAGCACGCCACATCATACCTTGAGTAATACCAGCGATCCACATTGATGTAAAGTATAAAACAACACCAAGAGTTTGAATCCAGAACTGAGTATTCATCAATGATTTAGAATAAATCTCACGTTTAAATACACGTGGAGCCATATGGAAAAGAGAAGCAAAAATCATAAATGCAACCCAACCAAGAACACCATCATGTACGTGACCAACAATCCAATCTGTAAAGTGCGCTAATGCATTTACTGATTTAATCGCTTGAATAGGACCTTCAAGAGTTGAGAACATATAGAATGTAGAAGCAAGAACCATGAATTTGATCAGTGGATTACTTGCAACTTGTTGCCATTCACCCTTCATTGTAAGAAGCATATTAATCGCAGAACCCCATGATGGAAGAATTAACACTACAGAGAAAACTGATCCCATAGTCTGCATCCAATCTGGAACTGTCGAGAAAAGAAGGTGGTGACCACCAGCCCAAAGATAAACAAACATTAATCCCCAGAAAGAGAGTAAAGAAAGCTTATAAGAATAAACTGCTTGACCAGACTCTTTTGGTAAGAAATAATAAATCATTGCAACAATAGGAGTTGTGAAAACAAATGCAACCGCATTGTGACCAAACCACCACTGAACAAGTGCATCATTAGTACCCGCGTACATAGAAACAGAGTGCCAAACTGAACCAACACCTGCTACAAAATATGTAGGAACTTCCATATTATTGAAAAGATATAACATTGCAACTGCTAAAAATGCAGCAATGTAATACCAGATAGAGATATAGAGTGATTTTTCACGGCGAATACCGATTAAACCAAAAATACTAATACCCCAAAGCACCCAAACAACAACGACACCGATGTCAATTGGCCACTCAAACTCTGCGTACTCTTTAGACGTAGTAATACCTAATAATAGTGTAACTACAACCGCAGCAACAACAATAATGTATAAAACAAATTGAAGTTTAGCGATAAACATCAAAAACGGTGATTCCGCCATTGATACTTTTAACACACGCTGACCTACATAATACCATGTAGCCATAATTCCACTTACAGTAAACCCGTAAGCCACGGAATCTGTGTGTAGTGGGCGTAAACGACCGAATGCAGTATATTCTGCAAGTCCTTCACCTAACATAGTATTCAAGCCTGGAAACGCTAATTGCCAAGCAAGAATAACACCTACAAGCATACCGACTAGACCTAATAAAATTGTTGCGACCATAAACCATTTCGCAACCGTATAGTCATACTCTAATGGACGATTCTCCATATACAGCCTCCTTTAAGATTCAAAGCATAATAATCTTTATTGAAGCATTCCAAACAGAATCAAAAAACTTGATTCTATTTGAAATGCTCTCAAATAAAGACTAATAAACACATAATATTATCTACCTCTGCTTTTAATAAATCTTAAATTGTTAATTTTTCTTAACAAATTGTAGCTATGCTTAAATATTTAAGTTTAATTTAAAAATTGATGGGAATAATTGAAACACTCACAATGAAGCATTATAAGATTTAGAGGTAAAAACAACTCATTTATGAGTTATTTTATGGCTTTAAAAGAGAAAGAAATTGAGAAAAAATATAACGACTCTCTTTTGGTCCTGGACTTGCTTCTGGGTGGTGTTGCACAGAAAAAATTGGAGCATCTTTATATTTCAAGCCTTCTATCGTGTTATCAAATAAATTGATATGTGTCACATCTGCAATCTCAGTAATATTATTAGGAACATTATAGTTATGGTTTTGTGCCGTGATTTCAACTACATCATTACTTTGATTTTTAACAGGATGATTTCCACCATGGTGACCAAATTTTAATTTATATGTATCATAACCATGCGATATTGAGAGCAATTGGTGACCTAGACAGATACCAAACATTGGGATTTTTGCTGTAATTAGCTTTTTAATCTCTGCTTGCTCTTTTTTTAAGACAAGCGGATCTCCAGGTCCATTGGATAAAAATACTCCATCAATTTCACCTGATTGAACCCGTGAAATGAGTGTATCAGCATCAAAATCATTGGGACTTACTTCTACATGTAAACCCGCATCAGTAAGTTCATTTAAGATATTACGTTTTACACCAAAGTCAATAGCAACTATCTTAGCTTTTGCGCTAGGAGCCTCTTTATATCTGAAATTTACTGCGTCATAGCAAGCATTTTCATGAATATATGGTGTTTTTGTACTTACCTCTTCGATGTAATTAACTTCTTCAATTCGTGGTGAACTTTCAAGTATCTTTTTTAGTTCATCTTTATCGCTAATTTCTGTTGAAGCCACCATCATCATAGCACCCTCTTTGCGAATCATCTTTGTCAAATAACGTGTGTCAATATCGCAAATCCCCATAACACTTTGTGCTTTTAGAAAATTTTCTAAAGAATCTTCAGCACGAAAATTTGAATATCGCTCTTGATAATTGCGAACTATTATTCCCTTCGTATAGGCAGCGCTACTTTCCATATCTTCATCATTAATACCTATATTTCCAATTTCTGGCATTGTAAAAGTTACAAATTGACCTGCATATGATGGATCAGATGCAATTTCTTGGTATCCACTCATCGAGGTATTAAAAACAATTTCACCTACCAATGTAGTCTCTGCTCCAAAACTTTTTGCTTCTAAAAAAGTTCCATTTTCAAGATAAATCCATGCCTGAGTCATTATGCCATTCCTCTTTTAATTAATTCTTCTTTATAGAGTTTCTCAAATAAAATTTCATACTCGTCAGTTCCAGGAATTACATTACGTTTATATGACTCTATGGTATCAATAACAGCAGATTCAAGTTCACCTGTATCTGCAATATAGCCTGTCATCGCATCATAAATAACATTTTTAATACGGTTTTCACTTACATCGTAGTGAATTAAATCTTCTTCATAAAGATTATCAAGAATTTTATGTGCTAAATCAGAAAAACGTTCTTCATAATTTAAGATAACGCCATACTCTTCTGCAAGTTTCTTCTTAATCATGAAAAAAAGTTGACGTTCATCTGCAAGATAAAAATCAATCTGCTCTTCATTCTCATCAATCATCTCATTTACGCGAGCTTCAAGTGCTAGCTCTTTCTTCACATTCTCAGTGATGACAACTTCTGCTTCATGAGCAACTTTTTCCAAGCCTGAAGTCATTGTGACAAGACCGCTTTTATTCAGGTCAATAGATATTTTTGTTGCTAAATGAGGTACATGTGCTAGTGTTACTTTCATAGTGAAGCCCTAGGTATTATTTTTGGGTATTTTACCCGTTAAAAGGTAAAAAACTGTTTATGGGGAAGAGGTAGAGAGAATTTTATT
>JAYEPE010000114.1:0-16931 GCA_034723735.1 Campylobacterota bacterium
GACTAATGGCAATCTATATGCTAATCTTGTTTGCAGTTGCAGTTGTATCGGGACTAATTTGGGAGAAACGAACTTTTTGTACATACATTTGCCCTGTCGGATATTTGCTTGGATTGTATTCTTTGCTCTCTCTCAGAAAATTACGTGTGATAGATGCTGATGTTTGTAAGAATTGTAAAACCAAAGATTGTATTAGCAAATCTAATCATTATAAATTTACCGGACGATTGTGTACATCAGAACTTTTCCCTCCAAAAATTACAGATAATCGAAATTGTATTTTGTGTGGGCAATGTTATAAATCATGTACAAAAGATAATATTGCAATTCAAAAACAAAAAATTGCAGCTGATTTGTTTACTAATATAAAACTAAGTTGGGCTGAAATAGTGTTTTTTATAATTGTCAGCGGCTTTGTTATTTATGAAATTTTTTTGGAATGGAAAGCAAGTAAAAAGATTATAATGACAATCCCCGATTGGATTAATCATTCGTTTAACATTTCAGGTAATCCGGCAGGAACAGTAAAAGCAATTGTACTATTTGTTGTTCTTCCTGTAATTTTCTACATGATTTTATCAACATTAAAAAAAGTTATCGCAAAAGAAAGCTGGAAAAAATCCTTCACACAACTTGTAATAGCAATTTTACCGCTAACTGCAAGCATGCATTTGCTTAAAGCTCTTTTAAAAACCACATCACGAATACCATATTGGAATTTTGTATTTTCCGACCCAAAAGGAGTGAAAACTGCTCAAATGATTGCAGATAATCAGGACTTATTAAATAAAGATATTTTATCTGTAATATCACCATACATTGGAATAATTGCCATATTATTATCTGTAGGTGGTTTAGTGCTATCGTTATTGATTATCCGCAAACAACAATATAAAAACAGGACATCAATGGTAATTTCAATTTTTGCTGCTTTAATATATTCAAGTATATTTTTAATTATGCTAATTGCCTGGCGGATGTTTTAATAAAAGGGAAATATGTCGTGCACTCTTAATAACTGAGTAGTACTCATTTTAATAATTTCTTATTATTTTATTATTCTCTTTTGTAGTTGGTAGTCTGATTTTTAGAAAATTATTACGACCAATTTCACTGCTCTCTACCTTGGCCTCAAATGTTTCAAAAGGAGATTATTCTCTTCGTTCTGATTTTAAAAGCAGTGATGAAATTGGAATCCTCTCTCGAAATTTTAATTTTATGGTTGCTACTATTGAAGATAATATAAAAAACCTAGATGATAAAGTCTTAGAAAAAACCCAAGCACTAGAAGTTGCAAAAACAAAGGCAGAAGAAGCTACTAGGCTTAAGAGTGAATTTTTAGCCAATATGTCTCATGAAATCAGAACCCCAATGAATGGTATTATCGGTATGGCCTATCTTGCCTTGAAGACAGATTTAGATGATACACAAAAAAATTATATTACTAAGATTCAATCAGCATCGGATTCTCTACTTGGAATTATCAATGATATTTTAGATTTTTCTAAAATCGAAGCAGGAAAATTAGAGATTGAAACTGTAGCATTTGATCTATACAATGTTATAGAAAATGTTATGAATGTTGTCTCTTTTAAAGCTGATGATAAAAATATAGAACTGATTGTCTCTTACTCAAATGCCCTCAACAGAAACCTTATGGGTGATCCTCTGAGAGTAGGGCAGGTTATTACTAACTTGGTGAATAATGCGATTAAGTTTACGCAAAAAGGTGAAATTGGAATTTATATTACACGAGTTGGACATAATCGATATCAGTTTGCAATAAAAGATACCGGTATCGGTATTGCTCAAGAAAAAATAGCTACTCTTTTTCAGGCTTTTGAGCAAGTAGATGGAAGTACAACACGTAAATATGGAGGAACGGGTCTTGGCTTAAGCATCTCCAAACAGCTTGTAACTTTGATGGATGGTAATATTTGGATCGAAAGTACATTAGGAGAGGGAAGTACTTTTACCTTTGAAATAACACTGCAAGAGATTGGTGAGGGGCATAATAAACAAGAGTGTTTCACAGGTAAACGAGTTTTAATTGTAGATGATATTGAAACATGGAGAGAGGTATTAACCTCCTTACTCAAAGATTATAAAATGATTGTTGATTGTGTGAATAGTGGCGAAGAAGCTCTTGCCTTGCTTGAAGAGACAGAAGTTAAATATGATCTGATTTTAATGGATTGGAAAATGCCTGGTCTTGACGGTATTGCTACAACAAAAGCGATTCAAAATCTGCATATTCAAGATCAAGCCTCTCAAGTGATAATGGTTAGTTCTCATAAGCGTGATGCCTTGGTCAAAGATGCAAAAGATATTGGGATTGATGTCTTTTTAGACAAACCTATTAACCCTTCACTTTTACATAATGTTATCATGAGTATTTTTGGAAAGGCAGTATTAAAACTTCCTGAAGATGAGAAGGAAGCTGATATTTTAGAAAAAGAGATAACTACGCTTTCAAATTCTCATATTTTACTTGTTGAAGATAATGAAATGAATCGGGAAATTATACATTCTCTGCTAGAGCACAGTGGAATTATTATCGACGAAGCATTTAATGGTCAAGAGGCTGTTGATAAATACAGAGAAAATCCAGAACGTTATGAACTTATATTAATGGATATTCAGATGCCAATTATGGATGGTTATCGTGCGACACAGCTTATTCGTGAATATAATGAAACGATTCCAATTGTTGCACTTAGTGCAAATGCTATGAAAGATGATCTAATTGCTAGTGAGAATGCTGGTATGAATGAGCATCTAACGAAGCCGATAAAAGTTGAAAAACTTTATAAGGTACTTTTACGCTATATTAGTAAAAAAGCAGACTTGAGTGAGCTTACATGTAAGAGTAGCGGTGTTGAATTACCTCATTTTACTACTCTTGATACTGATGTAGGATTGAAGCATTTAGGAAATAATACAAAGCTTTATATAAAACTTTTACATGACTTTGCTAGCGATTATAAAGAGTTAGACTTAGAATCTTTGGATGATGCATCCTTTAAGCGCATGACACATACAATAAAAGGACTCTCTGCCAATATTGGTGCAACATCCTTACATGTAATTGCGAAAAAACTTGATGAGAGCCAAGATAAAACACTATTATCGAACTTTTATAAAGAGCTTGAAGACACAATTAATGATATTAAAGAGCATTTACATGTAGAAGAACAAGAGTCAAATGATTCAAAGAAAAAAATCTCAGATGAAGAAGCAAATCGACTTTTTAATGTACTAGGTGAGGTCGTAAAGAAAAAACGCCCAAAACTATGTGAACCAATTATTGATGAGCTAAAGGCGTATGCTCTGAGTGAAGCAGATCAAAAATTATTTGAGAGCACACTAGAATTACTTGATGAATTTGAATTTAAAAAAATACTAGACTTACTAGGAGAGAGAGATGCCTAATACCAATGCTACAGTGTTAATAGTAGATGACACAAAATCCAATATCAATATTTTACTTGAACTGTTGAGTGATGAGTATGATGTTGTTGTTGCGCTTGATGGAGCAAGTGCTCTTGATACGCTTAAAGAAGAAGATATTGATCTTGTTTTACTTGATATTATGATGCCTGAAATGGATGGATATGAGGTATGTGAAATCTTAAAAAAAGATGCTGCTTTAAAAGAGATTCCTATTATCTTTATTACTGCTAAGACAGATGAAGATAGTATCGAAAAAGCTTATGATGTTGGTGGTATGGATTATGTTACCAAGCCATTTAAGCCCAAAGAGTTACTCGCTAGAGTAAGAACGCAACTGCATATTCAAAAGCTTATTTTTGATTTAGAGTCTTCACGTGAAGAGTTACGTGAATTGGCAGAAAAAGACCCTATGACAAACCTCTATAATCGTAGATATTTTGCAACTATAGCAGATAAAAATCTACAATTAGCACAACGATACAATTATGAACTCTCAGCTATTATGCTTGATATTGACAAGTTTAAAAATGTTAATGACACCTATGGTCATAGTGTAGGTGATGATGTGATTATCATGATAGCCAAAAAGTTAAAAGAGTTTGCGAGAGAGAGCGATGTCGTATCACGTTTTGGAGGTGAAGAGTTTGTGATTCTTTTTCCTCGAACGTCTCTAGAGGCTACTTTGGAAATTTCACAAAAAATACGCTCTATGGTAGAGAGAACATTGATTACTACCGAAGAAGGAGCGGAGTTTTATGTGACAATCAGTATTGGGGTTTCTAAAGTGAACAACGATACAGATAACAGTATTGATGATGTGATAAAGCGTGCTGATGAAGGGCTTTATGAGGCTAAAGAGAGTGGCAGAAACCGAGTTGTTGTAAACTAAAAGGTATGGAGAATTTAGATAGTAAGCTTATTGGACTCATTGTACTGAGTATTATATTTATAGGATGGTATTTTAAAAGCAGAAGAGATCTCTTAGCTTTACATGTAAGACTTGATAAAGAGCGTGCCCTCTATCAAGAACTTGATCGCGATTATGCTATCTTATATACACGTTTTGAAGAGCAAAATAGAGCAAGTCAAGAGAAAATTAGACTCTTAGATGAGGCAAAAGAGTCCCTTAAAACACAGTTTGAAAATTTAGCACATCAGATTTTTGAATCAAAAAGCAGAAGATTTGAGCATGATAATCAACAACAACTCCAACTGCTCTTAAAACCTTTTAGAGAACAGATTAATGAATTTTCCAAACAATCACAAAGTCAATTTTTACATGAAGCAAAAGAGCGTCATCTGCTAAAAGATGAGATTGTACGACTTAAAGAGCTGAATTATCGTATGAGTGAAGATGCTATTAATCTAACAAATGCACTCAAAGGTGATAATAAAACACAAGGAAACTGGGGTGAGATTATTTTAGAAAAAGTGCTTGAATCTTCAGGATTACGTGCAGGGTATGAGTATGAGATACAAGGTAACTATCGAGGTGAAGATGGAAATTTACTTCGCCCTGATGTTGTGGTGCATCTACCTCAAGGTAAAGATATTATTATTGACTCAAAGGTTTCACTGCTTGCGTATGATGCTTATATACGATATGATGAAGCCAAAGACAAAGCACAAGCGCTTCGTGAACATATTGCATCTATTGAAGCTCATGTAAAAGGCTTAAGTGATAAAAAATATGAGGCAATACAAGGGCTACGTTCTTTAGATTTCGTTTTACTCTTTATGCCTATAGAAGGGGCTTTTTTGTTAGCACTTGAGCATGATGAACACTTTTTTCATAAGGCGTACCATAAAAATATTATTATTGTGAGTCCCTCAACATTATTGGTAACACTACGCACTATTGAGCATATTTGGCGACGTGAACATCAAGAAGAAAATGCTAAAGAGATTGCTAAAAGTGCTGAAGATCTGTATGATAAATTTGTAGGTTTTATTGAAAATATGCAAGATATTGGTGAACAGATAGCTAAAACAAGAGAGTCGTATGACAAGGCGATGAATAAGCTCTCAAGCGGTAAAGGAAATTTAATCCGTCGTTCTGAGCAGATGCGTGAATTGGGATTAAAACCTAAAAAAAAGATTCCAAGCTCATTGATTGAGGAGGTATAAAAAATGCGCAAGTCAGTAGAAAAATCAAGACGTTTTATATCAAAATTAATCCTTATTACACCCTTGTTGACTATTGCTATGGTTATTGCAACTGGTACCTACCTTTATGTTAAAAGAATTCGTGATACCTATAGTGATGAACAAAAACGCTACGTGAGCGAGTATCTAAGTTCTCAAAAAAATGCAAGTGAAAATTGGGTGAAACAGACTATACAACTTCTTGAATATAGTGAAGATAACTTAGTGAAAAATATAAAACAAGAACTTAAGCAACGTGTGAATTTAGCTTATGAAACCGCAACATATATCCAAGATAAGTATAAAAAACTCTCTCACGCTGTTATTATAAAGCGTCATATTTCAGATTCGCTCAAACGTATGGTCTGGAAAGGGAAACAGACAAATTATATTTGGATTAGTGATTACCGTGGTAATAATATACTCTCAGCAAATAAAAATCTTAATAATCGAAATCTAATTGATTTTAAAGATGCTGATGGTAGGGCTATAATGCTAGAAGAGATACAGATGGTAACAAAACATAAAGAGGGATATCTCAATAGCCGTTTTACTAAAAATGGTGGTAAACAGATTTTATATGTCAAAGATTTTGGACACTATGATTGGTTCTTTGGAAGTGCTATACCTATCAAGCAAGCCAGAGAAACTCTTAAAAAACAGCAATTAAATCTTATTAAATCTTTTCCTACGGATAGTTTAGGCTTTATTGCCGTATTTGAAGGTGAAAAACCTATATATCTTTCTAAAACAGCCAAAGATTATTTTAACAAAGAGGTAAAAGCAGTCTTGCTTCAAAAAACAGATACTCCATCTCAATGGTATGAGTTTGACCAAGATCATATTATGGTATATAGTGAAAAATTTAAACCTTTTAACTGGAATATTGTTTACGGTTTTGATCGTTCACGTTTTGATGCTACATTGATTGAAAATCAACAACGTTTAGAAGTACTTATCCGATTAGAGATGTTACGTATCTCTTTTGGAGCTTTTATTATTGGTGTAATTAGTATTATTCTTTCACTCCTGTTTTCCCGTCAAGTAACAGGAGTTTTTGAAGCTTATAATAATAAGATTAAAGAGGGTGATGATTTGCTAGAACGACGTATTGAAGCGGGAATTCTAGCCTATCAAGAGAAAGATAAGATGCTTATTCAACAGTCAAAAATGGCAGAGATGGGTGATATGATTTCAATGATAGCCCATCAATGGCGACAACCTCTTAATCAACTCTCGTATATCTTTATGAATATCGAAGGAGCCTACGAATATAAAGAGCTCACACCAAAATATTTAGAGGATAAGTTGAGTGAAGGTAATACCTTACTTGAATTTATGTCACATACTATTGATGATTTTCGTAACTTCTTTCGACCAGATAAGAAACAGACGCTTATTAGTATTAGTGATGTTATATCAAAAACATTACCCTTGATAGAAAAAAACTTAGAAGAGCATGCTATAGCCTTACATGTAAACTATAAAAGTAACACTAAAATAGCACTTTTTCGTAATGAACTGATGCAAGTTATTTTGAATTTAATTAAAAATGCAAAAGATGTTTTAGTAGAAGAAGATATTACTGTCCCTATTATCACTATTAAAAGCTATGAAGATGAAACTTCTGTTAGTATGGAAGTTTCTGATAACGCTGGAGGTATTGATGAAGCGATTTTGGATAAGATATTTACACCCTATTTTTCAACAAAGCCTACATCGCAAGGCACAGGTTTAGGGCTTTATATGTCTAAAACAATTATTGAAGAGCATCTTAATGGAACTCTTAGTGTTCAAAACATTGATGATGGCGCTTGCTTTAGTATCAAGATTCAAAAATAATCATACGATAACCAATACCTGAAATATTTTCAATACATCCTTCAGGTACTTTTTTACGCAAACCTCTTACTAGAGAACGAATGGCATCTTGACTCATACCTTCATAAGGCCAAATGGCATTTTCAATCTCTTCATAACGAACAACACGCGTATGATAATGAGCAAGAAGATCTAAAAAAAGACGTTCATTCTTTGTCAGTTTAATATCATTATCTTTACATGTAACAATCTGTGTAAAAGCATTATAATGACACTCATCAGAGAGATAAATAGAAAATTTGGACTTATCTTCAATGAGCTTAATAGAGTGTTCAAGTGCCGCTTGAAGTTTCTCTTTAGTGATAGGCTTTACAAGATATTTAACAAGTTGCAGTTCAACAGCTTGCATCAGATATTCTGTATCTGTGTGTGCGGTAGCAATGATAATTTGTACTGAGCTATCTTCAGCTCGAATATAGCGTGCCATATCAATTCCGTTGAGACGTGGCATATTGATATCAGTAATAATAATATCGGGCTTATTCTCTTTCCAAATTGCTATGGCTTCTTTGCCATCTTTGGCTTCAAGGACTTCTTTACAGATACGACGTAAATATTCAACTGCATTACGACGAACATCTGCTTCATCTTCAACATAGAGAATGGTAAAATTTTTGAGGAGTTCTTTCATTTTTGTACTACTTTACATGTAAGGATTAAGGATGAGGTATTTTAACATTAGAATTTAAAAGCCACGCTATTACTAGCATAAAACCAATAACACCAAAAGCATTTAAAAGACCATAAACAGATCCAAGGTAAATAAGCCAGAGTAAGATGGCACCTAATGGGGTAGGGACTCCCTTGAAGAACTTAGCTACTTCACCTGCATCTGCGTCAATATTAAACTGAATCAGACGACGGAGTCCTGAAATAACATAATAGATAGAAACGATACCAGCAAGTATCAAGACAAGAGCTGAACTTTGAATAAAAACAGCTTGAAAAATTAAAAATACAGGAACAAGCACAAAAGAGAGAAAGTCTGCAAAGGAATCAAGCTGTATTCCAAATTCATTTGAAAGTTGATACTTTCTGGCAATTTTACCATCAATAATATCACATGCCCCACCGATCCATGCCAAAATAATTGCTATAAAAAAGTTATTTTGTGTAATAAAATACGTAGCGATTAAGCCTGCTGAAATATTAAGCATCGTAACTAGGTTAGCAAGGTTAAAATGATTTTTAGACTGCCATAAAAATTGCATTAAGCTCTCTTTTTTTTAAATGTATTATATCCATTGCACTCTTAGTTATAAGTTTTTTATATAATTGATAATCGTTATCAAGATTAATTTTACTTTAAGTTGATATTGATTATCATTTCAGTGATTAAAGTTTTTATTAGGAAAAGAGATGATAGATCAATTATATTTAGCTAGTGTGCAAGAAGTTTCACCTCAGGTGATTGAGCGGCGAGAAGTCCAAGAAAGCGAGAAAGGTCTTATTCATTCAAAACAGGCCTTTCGTTATGAAGTTGTAAAATCTTTGCCCGAAGAAGCCAATAATTTTAATGAGGCTTTTGATTATGCCAAAGCATTTGGTACCCTTCGTATATCATGGATTGATACAGATATAGGAACTAATGATGCGACAACAGCAACAGCACTTGGAGGTCAATTTGGATTTGATACAGCATCTTTTCAAGGACTCAAATTACATGTAGCTGCATATACATCTCAAAAAATTCCTTTTTTAAATCCTGCTGCATCATCACAATTTAATCATGATTTTTTTAATAATGAGGGTGACTCTTTTACTTATCTTGCTGAGACAAGCCTCGATTATGAAGATGAGAAATTATTTGCTCGCCTAGGACGTATTCGTATTGATACTCCATACGCTGATAGTGATGATATCCGTATGGCACCCAATACTTTTGAAGGGGTTTGGTCTGAATATAGTATTGCAGATACTTTAACGACGCAGATATATTACCTCTCACGATGGGCAGGATTTGATTCAGCAGATGAGCAAAATACCTTTAAAGCACTTTTTGAAACACAAGATGGAGATGAAAGTTGGGGTAGTATAGGTGCTTCACTCTCTTATACATTTAATACTGATGATGAAGTATCACTGTGGTATTACCATATTGATAAAATGAGTGATATTGTCTATTGTGAGATTGCAGGACATTTAAAGTTTAGCGAGCATTCTCATATTGAATATGGTCTCCAAGCCTCACATATCGAAGAAATTGAAGAGTCAAATATTGGTGGTGATGTTGTGGGACTAATGGCAATTATTGATTATGAAAACTTTTTCTTTGGATTAGCAGGAAATTATGCTTTTGTAGATGAAGATAATAGTATTACAAATGGATTTGGGGGAGGACCATATTATACCTCTCTTGATGAAAGTACTATAGGTTTTGTCTCAGAACAATCACCAGGTGTTGATGTTTTGAGTACTCGTATTGGAGTTGGAGCAAATTTGCAAGGTATAGGTATCAAAGGATTAACACTTGAATTGGTTCACGGACAAATTCAATCTACAGATAAAGCTGAGTGGTTTAAAGAAAACGATATTGCATTTACCTATGAATATGAAGATCGTGTTGAAATGAGTGCTGTTTTTGCGAATTTTGATGTTCACGAGAGTAAAAGTAGTCTTGAAAATAGTGATTTTAATCGTTTTCTTATTCGAGCTGACTATAAGTTTTAATCAAGTTTTAATTTGATATCAATTATCATTACAACATATTAATAAGTGAGATTTATGAAAACAATAATATCATGTGAACGCGGTCACTCCTTTCATATTACCAAGATACATGCTCATGGAGCCTTAAAAGAACGTTTAATGTCCTTAGGCTTTATCAAAGGTGTTGAATTGACGCTACTTGAGTATGCACCGGGAAAAAGTACTGTAGAGATTAAAGTAGGAAAAATGCGAATTGCACTGCGAAAAGAAGAAGCTGAATTAATTGAGGTTAATTGTGAAAAATATTAGAATTGCACTCGTTGGACAACCAAATGTTGGTAAAAGTATGCTCATTAACTCAATTAGTAATGCACGCTTACATGTAGGGAACTTTACAGGTGTTACAGTAGAAAAATCAGAAGTGAATTTTCAGTTTAAAGGGTATAATTTTACAATTATAGACTTACCTGGAACATATGCTTTTAATGACTACACCATAGAAGAGCGTGTGACACATGATTTCTTATGTAATGAAGATTATGATGTAATGCTTAATGTTGTGGATTCTACTAATTTAGAAAAAAACCTTCAATTAACTTCAGAACTTATGAGCATGAGTCGTAAGATGGTTATTGCACTCAATATGAATGATGAGGCAAAAAAAGAGGGCATTAATATCAATGCAGAGTATATGTCAAAACTTTTAGGAGTCCCTTCCATTAAAGTCTCTGCAGTAGAACAGACAGGCTTAGGAAAACTGCTTAAAAAGATTCTTGAAGTTTATGAAAATGATTTTAGAGAGCCAAAGCTTATCTTCTCAGAGGCAGTAGAAGAGGAGATTGAAAATATTACAAACTATCTCAATAAGCATCATTTTAGTGCAAGTATCTCTAATCGTAATATTGCTATCAATCTTTTACGTAATGAAACAAAAACATACCGAACACTTCATGATAATCCTCTCTGGACAGAACTGCAACCCATGCTTATTGAAGGATCGCAGCATATTGAAACCCATCATGATACAGATGACTTAAAAGAGGTTTTTGTAGAGGAATTTTATGCTTTTACTCGCGGTATCGTTTCTGAAACGGTTAAAGTTAAAAATGATGATGTTTCCGCAGAGACCTTGACTGAAAAAATTGATTCTCTGCTTATTCACCCTATTGTAGGTATTCCTATCTTTCTTTTTTTTATGTGGGGACTTTTCCAATTAACTTTTGAACTTGGAAGTATCCCAATGAGCTGGATTGATGCGGTTTTTGTCTGGTTTGGTGATGTTATTGGTGCTACGATAGCTAATGATGATATACGCTCACTTGTAGTCGATGGTATTATTGCAGGGGTGGGAGCTGTTGTTCTTTTTGTGCCTAATATTATTATCTTATTTATAGGTATCGCCTTGCTTGAATCGACTGGATATATGGCACGAGTTGCTTTTTTACTAGATGGATTTTTTCATAAATTTGGCTTACATGGGCAGTCCTTTATCCCATTAGTAACAGGTTTTGGGTGTTCTATCCCCGCATACATGTCTGCGCGTATTTTAAAAAATGATCGTGATCGTCTCTTAACGCTTTTTATTATCGGTTTTATGAGTTGTGGAGCACGACTTCCGGTTTATGTTCTTTTTGCTGGAGCATTTTTCGCACCTGAACTGGCAGGTAATATTCTTTTTGCTATCTATCTTGTAGGTGCAATTATTGGATTGCTTGCGGCTAAGGTCTTAAAAATGACTGCTTTTAAAGGTCCTGATGAGCCTTTCGTTATGGAGATGCCTAAGTACCGAATGCCATCATTTAAGCTTGTCTGGCACACAGTAGCTACAAAAACATGGATGTATCTTAAAAAAGCAGGGACTTTTATTGCGGCAGCCTCTATGCTTGTTTGGTTTATGAGTAACTACCCTAAGAATGAACTGATTATCAGTGATTATAATCTTAAAATAGAGCAGAGTATTTCAGAAGATACTCGCATTGCCTTAGAAAATGAACGCTCATCACTCTTGCTTGAACATAGCTACTTGGGTGAAATAGGAAAATTTATTGAACCTGTTTTTCAACCACTTGGATTTGACTGGAAAATGGCAGTTGCTATTCAAACAGGGCTCGCGGCTAAAGAGGTTGTTGTCTCTACATTAGGGGTCTTATACTCTTTAGGAGGTGATGTGGATGAAGAGAATAGTTCTCTTGCTAGTGCACTTCAAAAAGAGATATCTTTTCCTTCTGCTATCGCTTTTATTGTTGTGATTATGACTTACCTGCCGTGTTTGGCAGCATCAGTTGTTTTTACTCGTGAGGCAGGGGGATTTAAGTATTTTATTTATCTCTTTATTTTTACAACCTTGAGCGCATATACCTTAGCATTTATTGCTTACAATATTGCCAAGGCATTTGTCTGATTATTAACGTCTATTTGATTTTTTTGAACCTTTAGTATTATTGGAGCTTGTGCCATCTTGAGGACGCGCTTGTATATCCCCATCAATAAGGCGTGTAAATGCAGCGAGGTGACTCTCACTTGCTACTCTAAGACGTTCATAGATAAGAGTTGCATCAGGATTAGCGTTAGCAATTGCAATATCAAGATCTTCAATATCTACAATTTCAATAGCTTGTCCGACTTTAAGAGCTTCTTCAAGAGATTGCATACCTTGGGCAATAAGTTGATCATGTAAAGCTTGGATATCTGCATCAATATAGTGACCAATATCATTAACATCAACTCCAGTATCAATACTATACTTATCTAAAAGTGTTTTTATAGTATCCATATGTTTTTGCTCTGCTTTAGCAATATTTTGAAAAATTCTAAGTCCATAGGCATCATAAAATGTCAAATAAATATCACGTGCCATTTTTTCTTCTTCGTACATAAATTCCATGGCACTTTGTTGCTCATAAGAGAGAGGATAGATAGTTGTGTCAATCATACTTTGATTAACATCGCATTGTTGAACCTGTAAGGCACTATTTTGCTGAGGTGATTTACCCTGTCCATTTCCTGCAAGTAAAGTACTGCTAAGAGCAGCTATTGCGATGAGTGAGTGTATCGGTTTCATTTTGTATCCTTTAGTTTTCTTTTTCTATGTCCGTAGTATCACACAAGAGTGTAAGCGATGTATTAGTTTGATATGTGTAGAATAATGAAAATATATCCGAGGGAGTTTTTATGCAGACAACAAAGTTTTTAGGCGATACGGTAAAGTTGACAGGTGATGAAATTGAGGTGGGAAGTTTAGCTCCTGTCGCTATTGCTATTGGTACTGATCTTAGTGACGTTGAAATTGGTGGAGCCAAAGATAAGGTACAATTAATAGTAACTGTTCCTTCTCTTGATACTGACACGTGCGCAGCGGAGACTCGAAGATTTAATCAAGATGTTAATAATCTAGATATTTGTGAAACAACAGTAGTTTCTATGGACCTACCTTTTGCATCACAACGTTTTTGTACAACTGAAGGTATTGCTAACTTAACAGTTGTTTCGGATTATCTTGATAAAAGTGTAAGTACATCATACGGTGTATTAATGAAAGATAATAAGCTTAAAGGCTTAAGTGCACGGGCTGTTTTTGTTATTGATAGAGACGGTGTTGTTATTTATAAAGAGATTGTAGAAGAAGTGACTGCTGAACCAAATTATGAAGCAGCACTTGAAGCGATTAAGCAAGCACGTTAATCTTTTGCAAAACGCTATCGATTATAAGAGTGTCTTAGAAGAAATAGCTGAGGAAATTCAACCGCTATTTGGAGAAGGAAAGGTTGCAAACTATATTCCTGCTCTTGGTAGTGTTGATCCTAATCAATTTGCAATGTCATTAACACTGCTTGATGGAACACAATATCATATTGGTGAAATCAATAAACTCTTTTCTATCCAAAGTATCTCAAAAGTCTTTACTTTTACACTTGCATTACGGTACTACGGTTGTCAGTTTGACTTACGTATGAAGCATGAGCCTTCTGGTAATCCTTTTAACTCCTTAGTACAGCTTGAGTATGAAGCAGGAATTCCTCGAAATCCTTTTATTAATGCGGGTGCTATAGTTGTAACGGATGCATTGATTAGTCACTATAAAGGTTCAAGTCTCTCTTATGAAAGTATTCGTGCTTTTATCCGAGATATTGCAGATGATAAGAGTATTGGAAGTGATGCAGCTGTAGCGGCTTCTGAAATGGAAAATGGGTTTCGTAATCTTGCTCTCGCTAATCTTATGAAAAGCTTTGGAAACCTTGATAATGATACCGCTAAGGTTGTGCAAACCTATTTTAATCATTGCGCAATAGAGATGAACACAAAAATGTTATCACGTGCCATGCTCTATCTTGCCAATCATGGTAGCGACCCTATTAATCAAAAAGGTTTTATCAGTCCAAGTCAAGCCAAACGTATTAACTCTTTAATGCTAACTTGTGGTCACTATGATGCTTCGGGTGATTTTGCATTTCGTGTAGGGCTTCCTGGAAAAAGTGGAGTAGGAGGAGGTATCGTTGCTATCATCCCACAAAAGATGGGAATCTGTGTTTACTCACCTGCCTTAAACGAACAAGGAAATTCCCTTATCGGTACCAAGGCACTTGAACTTTTTACTACAAAAACAGGTTTGTCTATTTTTTAGAGGTGCCCTTAATGCATAGTTGGAGATAGAATGATGTTTTATTTAATTATGATTCCTTGCTGGTCTTGAAAAAAGGGAGCATTATAATGATGAGGTGGTGGCCAATCTCGGAATCGAACCAAGGACACAGTGATTTTCAGTCACTTGCTCTACCGACTGAGCTAATTGGCCAAGAGATCTATTAAAAGTGGTGGCCTGTCTCGGAATCGAACCAAGGACACAGTGATTTTCAGTCACTTGCTCTACCGACTGAGCTAACAGGCCTTTTAATAGGGCGAAATTATACTCATAGACTTCTAAAAATCAGCTTAATTTCTTCACTTTTTCTTTGAAAATATCACCTCGAACAGCGTAAGATGAAAATTGATCCAGACTTGATGCAGCGGGAGAGAGTAGGGCAACACTATCTTGAGTATGTACCTTGTCTATCTCTTCAATAGCATCTTCTAAACTCTTACATGTAAGATATTTGATAGTGAACTCTTTAGCAAGCAAAGAGGTGCGTTCTTGATTTGTTCCAATAAGATAGAGGCTTACATGTAAGTCTTTGAATGCTTCAAATAGAGGTTCTAAAGTCACTCCTTTATCATCACCGCCTACTATTAAATGAAGTTCTCTGTCTTGATAAACTTTTAGTGCTTCTAAGGTAGCATCAATATTGGTAGCTTTTGTATCATTAACCCAAAGCCGTTTTTTTGCATCATATAACTCTTCTTGACGGTGAGGATCCATACTAAAGTGATTCATTTTTTCATAATCAGTATTATCAAAAAGAATTTTATCAATACCCATAGCAATAACCCCATCAAGTAAAAAAGCACCTTTAAAAGAGATTTTCTCTACATCAAAACCAAAATATTTTGCTAAATCATAGGCATCGTCATAGAGGATTTTAAATCCTGCAGTAGGAACATCAGCATATTTTCGTGGTAAGATAATTGCCTCGCCTTCTTGCATTTGTGCAAGAGGTTTAAGTTTATCTGCTTCATAGGCTTCAAATCCTCCATGCCAATCAAGATGATCTGGAGTTATTGGTAAAATGATGTATATATTAGGTTTGGCTTGATGGGTATAGTGAAGTGTAAAAGAGCTGGTTTCTAAAATCCAAATAGGAGCATTGCTATCAAGATCTGCAAGAGCAACACCGATGTTTCCTCCTGCTAAACTTCCTCTCTCTTTTAAAAGGTGTTGTAGCATCTGAGTTGTTGTCGTTTTTCCATTAGTTCCTGTAATCCATATAGAATAGGGCATATTTTGAGCAAAAAAATCATATTCGCTTAGGAGGTGTTGTGCTTTTTGGATCAGAGGATGATGCGGTGGCATTCCAGGAGAAGGAATCTCAAGGGTAGAATAACGAGGGTCAAATTCACTAATGGGTTTGAGTGAATTGCCCTCTTTATCCTTGAAAGGTTTTGTGACATGATCATCATAGAAGGTACAAGGTCCAAATTTTCTAGCAATTGCTTTTGTAGTGATACCGTACCCAAAACAGTTGATTTTTTTCATTTATCGTATCTTTAGGGTGATGAGTGCGAGAAGATTAGAGAGCATGGCAATAATCCAAAAACGGACAATTATTTTATTTTCAGCCCAGTTTTTCATCTCAAAATGGTGATGAATTGGTGCCATTAAAAAGATGCGTTTTTTACGAAGTTTATAGCTTCCGATTTGTAAAATAACTGATATCGTTTCAATAACAAAAATCAGACCGATAAGTAGTAGTAGAATTTCACTTTTACCGATAATCGCCATGTAGCCAATAAATGCGCCAAGTGTTAATGAGCCACTATCGCCCATAAAAACTTCAGCAGGATGTGCATTGAACCACAAAAAACCAACTAGAGCGCCAATCAGTGATGCCCCTACAATAACTGTTTCTCCGACAGGTAGATTTGGCATTAGCAGATAATTACTCAATCCTGCGTGACCGATAATATAAATAATAACACTTAGTGAAATTAATGCAGCGATGGAAGGTACTGTTGCTAAACCGTCAAGTCCATCAGTGAGATTTACCGCATTTGAGGTAGCAATAATAATAAGTGCCCAAAAAAGAATAGCACTACTGTGCATATCACAGACAGGATTTTTCATAAAAGGAATGTATAGTTCACTGTTTAATGAGGCTAAATAAAAAAGAAAAAGTCCAATAACAAGACTTGCTCAAATTTTAAGACTCAGC
>JAYEPE010000115.1:0-16930 GCA_034723735.1 Campylobacterota bacterium
GAGATTGATTCCTTCTTGGAAGATTTTAATAATGAAAAAGCCTAATCGGCTTTCTCAATAATATCGTAACGAGGGTAAGTAAAAGTTGAGTTTCTAAAAACAACAACTTTCTCTTTATCATCCATAGCATATGCTTTAATAGTAATCGGAATCACTGTATCTTTACGAGCATCTTTAACTAAGACATCATTTGTACTTAGACGTACAATTGTTTTCTTTTTCACACCAGGTCTTGCTAAAAATGGTTTTGATGGACGATCAATTCTGATTGTTCCATTGAGACCCTCAGGTGCAATCACCTCAAAATAGTACTTATGATTTTCATTAAGAGTATTTTGTAATAAGAAAATATAGGAGTTATCTACTCTTACACTGTTATCATCTTGTTTATTAACACTATAAAGACGATTTTCTTTATTAATGTTCAATAACATATACTCTTTTTTACTTCCCATGACACCTAAGATAACACTTACAATAACTAAAATCGCAACATATCCTAAAATTTTAGGACGGAAATAGTTTGTCTTACCATTTTGCATTATCACTTCTTTATCACTAGACCAGCGAACAAGACTCTCTTTGCCTAATTTACCCATAACAGTAGTACATGCATCAACACACTCTAAACAGTTAATACACTCTAACTGCAGACCCTTACGGATATCAATATGCGTTGGACATACAGTGACACAACTTTCACAGGCGGTACACTCTGCATGTTCTTCTACCTTTTGAAGTTCTTTCTGCTTGGTAAATACTTTTTCTTTATTCTCATTATAGATATTACCCCCACGATGTGGATCATAAATTGCCATAACGGTATCGTCATCATAAAGTACCGACTGAATACGTGAATATGGGCAAACATAGATACAGTAATCCTCTTTAAAAAAGACGATATCAGCCACTAAAAATAGTGCAAGAATAACTAAGGTTCCTATTAATATACCATGATCTGCTGGATTTTGTAAATAGAGCATAAAGTCTTCTGGTGGTACAAAAAACCATAAAAGGTTAGCAGATGCAATAAAAGATAGTATCGTCCACAAGGAGATTGCTACAGCCCGTTTGACTTGGTTTTCAGGTTTTGAATAGTCAGGTTCTTTTTGCTTATTTTTAATACGCTTACGAAGCCCTAATAATTTCGTTTCTATCAAGTCACGATAGATAACACGAAAAATAGTCTGCGGACAGATCCAACCACAAAAAACACGACCACCTAAAACAGTCATACCAAAAATACCGATAAACAGAAGCATCAACAAGAATGGCATAAGATAGAGCTCTTGCATATCAAACTGAACAAACATTAAATGCAGTTTTAATTTATCAAAACTCAAAAGAAAAAAGTGATTTCCGTTAATTACAATCCAAGGAAGAATTAACGACACTATCGTCATAACTCCAAAAAAATAGTAACGCTTCAGGCGCCATGACACCCAACCTTTTAAATATTCTTTACCTTTAAGTACGGTTTCACTCATTACCTAATCCTTTTTAAATTTCTGTAGAGCATTTGATTTTTTCAACCAAATGTGCTTCTGACACTTCTGGGCTCTCTATACGAGTACTCCCTAGTGCTACTTCTCTTAGTTCACGCGATTCTATATAGTCTTTTAATGAACTTCGACTCACATCAAGATTTCGCGCCATTTCACTTACACTTTTACCTACTCTTAAAAACCCTATGATATCCTCTAAATACTTATCAAATTTTGAATTTGAACGACTCCCTTTAGGACGACCGATAGCTTTTTTAGACTCATCGTGTAATATTTGACGTAATTGATCGATAAGACCTAATACAACCATAACATCACTATGTTTATCTAAGACTACCGAGGGTTTCACTAGATGGAGTGTAAAATTATGCTTAAACAGACAAGAAATCATCTGAATTAAGTCCTCAATATTACTACTTAAAACCCATGAATCATAAACAATTAAGGTAGAATTTTCATTGCTATGAAAATAATCAGTTACCTCACTGCGTTCACTAATTCGCTTACTTTGAGAAGTGTGATCAATCATTTCGTCTTCAATCACAAGACCTTTAGATTCAGCATAAGAATTAATAAGTTTCAATTGGTCATACGCACCATCAAAATGTTTATCGGGACGAATATATGATATTGCCATAACGATAAAACCTCACTTATTTTTTAATTTCATCGTCATTATAGACAATATTGACGTTAAAAGTCAATAGTAAATGGTATTATTTCGTCAATTTGACGTATTTAATGATAAAAGTAGCTTTTATGTGAGTTTGGCTAAAATAATCAAATAATTTACATGTAAAGGATTCTTATGCCTAAGTCTTATCTCGATAGTGTGCCAAACGAAGAAGGTTATTTTGGAAAATATGGGGGTGCATTTATTCCGCCACCACTTGAGAAGCCATTTGAAGAGTTAAACAAGGCGTATGACGAGCTCTCACAATCAGAGGCTTTTCGCAAAGAGCTTTATGATATCCGTAAACATTACCAAGGTCGTCCTACTCCTATCTATTTTGCTAAAAACCTTACAGAATTTTGTGGTGGTGGCAAAATCTATCTTAAACGTGAAGATTTGAATCATACGGGTGCTCATAAACTTAATCACTGTATGGCGGAGGCTTTAGTAGCTAAGCATTTAGGTAAAACAAAACTTTTAGCTGAAACGGGAGCTGGACAACATGGTGTTGCCCTTGCTACTGCTGCTGCTTATTTTGGGCTTGATTGTGAAATCCATATGGGCGAAGTCGATATCGAAAAAGAGCACCCTAATGTAATTCGCATGCAGATTCTAGGAGCTACCGTAGTTCCAGCGACACATGGGCTTAAGACCTTAAAAGAAGCGGTTGATTCTGCTTTTAATGCCTATGTTCCTAATGCTGATACAACACTCTTTTGTATCGGCTCCGTAGTTGGACCACACCCTTTTCCAAAGATGATACGTGATTTTCAAAGTGTTGTGGGAAAAGAAGCACGTGAGCAGATTCTTGAGATGACAGGAAAACTTCCAGATCACGCAGTTGCTTGTGTTGGTGGTGGCTCAAACGCTATGGGTCTTTTTACAGGATTTATTGATGATGAAGTGAAACTTCATGGAGTTGAGCCTCTTGGAGTTGGGACAAAACTTGGGCAACATGCGGCAAGTCTTACTTATGGTGAAGAGGGAATTATGCACGGGTTTAACTCTATCATGCTTAAAGATGAAAAAGGTGAACCTGCACCAGTTTACTCGATTGGCTCAGGTATCGATTACCCTTCCGTAGGTCCAGAACACGCTTATCTTCGTGATTTAGGTCGTACAATAGTGGGTACATGTGATGACGCGGATGCGGTAGATGCTTTTTATAAACTTTCACAACTTGAAGGTATTATTCCAGCCTTAGAGTCTGCCCACGCTGTTGCGTATGCTATGAAATTAGCAAAAGAAAATCCAGATGATACTATTTTAATCAACCTTAGTGGTCGTGGTGATAAAGATATCGATTTTGTTGTAGAGCATCATCCAATTCCACCTAAGCCTTAATAACGATAATCTCTCTCTCAAGAGAGATATCAAACTCAGCTTTTACTTTTTTCTCTGCCAATTCAATTAAGGCTATAGCCTCCTCATAGCTTCCCTCACCAAGATTTATAAGAAAATTTGCATGCATCTCACTAAAAGCCATACTGCCAATACACTTTCCTTTAAGCCCTACAGCTTCTATCAAACGTCCTGCATAATCATTTTGAGGATTTTTAAAGGCACTGCCTGCACTAGGATTTGAAGGCTGATTAGAGCGCATCGCTTTAAAAATATCTAGTTGCTCAAGTGAAAAGCCTCTCTTACATGTAAAGAGTGCTTCAAAAACAACATCTTCTATATTTGTAAAACGATAGCCATATTCTAAATCTTCTTTATCAATCCAGCCTTCTTTAGTTCTTATGGCAAGAAGATTATTGAAAATTTCATACTCTTTAAGCCCTGCATTCATCTTCAGCATTCCGCCAAGCGTTCCTGGAAGACGTGAGAGAAATTCAAAACCTGCAATATCATGTTTTTTACAAAAAGAGACAATCTTTCCACTTGGTGTGGCTGCGCCAATGGTGAGTTTATTCTCCTTTACATGTAAGCTATCATATTTTTTACTGAGCATCATTAAGGGAGGGGAATTTGGAGATACTAAAAGATTATTTGCCATACCAATAAGTTGATGATCGCTAGGGTATGTTTCATCTTCTATAAGAAAAACATCTACTTTGGGACCTATTTTTATGGAGCTAAATTTTGAAAAGTCTATAGTTTTATAAGGCATTATTTTACAAATCTTGGAATCATATTGAAAATTGATGCTGTGAAATCATGCATCTCGTTTAGCATCCACGGCATCGTTAAAATAATCACAACTACAACGGCAATAATCTTAGGAATAAAACTTAAAGTCATCTCATTAATCTGTGTTGTAGCTTGAAATATACTGACACCTAAACCAATTAACATTCCAGTTAAAAGTCCAGGAAGTGCTAACATAAGTGCTATTTTAAAAGTCTTTACACCAAGAGCAACAAGTTCTGCTTCCATCTATTTAACTATTCCTTAACTCTTCATATTCTGTAGGAATCAAATAATCTTCTACATGTAAAGCACTCTCATAAAAGCCATGTTTATGCCCAAGTTCATATAAAATGTCTATGGCTTTTAATTGCAAAGGATTTAAAGAAACAGAATCATCATTAGCATAAAGCTCAAGATATTTTTCCAAAGTAGGTGCATCAATACGAACTAAGTCACGCTCAATCAACATGGCACTTAAGCGCTCTTTATGCAAACGTGCAACATCTACAGCTTTAGTAAGCATAGCTTCATAAGCGATAGCTTTATTTAAAGTAATTGAGCGACGAATTGCCATTCCACCAAGAGGCAGAGGAATTCCCTCACCAGCTAACTCTACCCATATGTCCCATATTTCACGTTCAACTTCTAAAGCACTATCATAAGTGAGTATGCTCTCATGAATCAAAACACCCGCGTCAACAACACCATCTAAAACAGCTTGTTCAATATCTAAAAAGTTCATATACGTGATTCTTGCATCAGGGTAAGCAATACGAAATAACATTGCGTTAGTTGTATATTTTCCACTAAGCGCTACTTTGAAATTTCGTTTGAGTTTTTTATTTTTTTGCTTAATGAGTTTTGGACCATAACCTTCTCCAAAACTAACAGCAGTACGCAAAGGAGCATACTCGTCTTTTATATGTGGTAAAAGAGCAAAACTTATAGCAGTAATATCGTATGTCCCTTTAAGTGCTTCAACATTTAAAGTCTCAATATCAAGAGCTAAATTTTCAAACTCTACACCATCCATTCCCACCCAGCCAAACTTAATGGCATAGTACATAAAGATATCATCAGCGTCAGGAGAGTGGGCTATTTGCATTGTTTTCAATTGTAATCCTAAATTAAAAAATCATATTGATTTTAACTAAAAAATGCTAAAATTCCATACTGTTTTTAAAAGGCTGCAATTTATTAAATATGACATTTTGCAATATTTTTAATATATAATTTCAAATTGTCATAAAATAGTTGTAATTATTTGAAACACTAAGGGATATCATGGACGCTAATAAACAAAAATCACTCGATTTAGCAATGAAGCAAATTGACAAAGCATTTGGAAAAGGGACGCTTATGCGTCTCGGTGATAAAAATATTGAACCAATTAAAGCAATCAGTACAGGTTCAATCGGATTGGACTTAGCACTAGGGATTAATGGTGTTCCAGAAGGACGTGTTGTTGAGATTTATGGTCCAGAGAGTTCAGGTAAAACTACTTTGGCATTACAGATTACTGCACAGTGTCAAAAAGAGGGTGGTGTTTGTGCCTTTATTGATGCAGAACATGCTCTTGATGTTGTATATGCAAAAAATCTTGGTGTTGATATTGATAATCTTCTTGTTTCTCAACCAGACTATGGGGAGCAAGCTCTTGATATAGTTGAGACTATTGCACGCAGTGGTGCTATTAATTTGATTGTTATTGACTCAGTTGCTGCTCTTACTCCAAAAGTGGAACTTGAAGGTGAAATGACTGATCAACAAGTAGGCGTTCAAGCTCGTCTTATGTCAAAAGCACTTCGCAAACTTACAGGCGTACTTAGTAAAATGAACTGTACTGTTATTTTCATCAATCAAATTCGTATGAAGATAGGCATGATGGGCTATGGCTCTCCTGAAACAACTACAGGTGGAAATGCTCTAAAATTTTATGCTTCGGTACGTATTGATATTCGTAGAATTGCTTCATTAAAACAGGGAGAAACGCAAATTGGCAATCGTTGTAAGGCAAAAGTGATAAAAAACAAGGTTGCCCCTCCTTTTCGTCAAGCAGAATTTGATATAATGTTTGGAGAAGGGATCTCTAAAGAGGGTGAACTTGTTGACTATGGTGTCAAACTTGATATTATTGACAAAAGTGGTGCGTGGTTTAGCTACGAAGACACTAAACTCGGCCAAGGACGTGAAAACGTTAAGCAGAAATTTAAAGATGAGCCAGATCTCGCTTTAGAGATTGAAAATAAAATAAAAGAAGCTATGGGAATAAGTAATATTATGACCATGGATGAAAATGAAATGAATGAGGTAGATACATGATTTATATAGATAACGTAAGCGCAATAGAAGTAATGGATTCACGTGGTAATCCAACAGTAAAAGCAACCGTAGCACTTAGTGATGGAACTGTTGAGAGTGCAGTTGTCCCTAGTGGAGCAAGTACAGGAAAACGTGAGGCTTTAGAGCTTCGTGACGGAGGTGAGCGCTATTTAGGAAAAGGCGTTCTTAAGGCTGTTGAGCACGTTAATACTCAAATTGCAGATGAACTTATAGGTCTGAGTCCATTTAATCAAGCCGTTGTTGATGCAACAATGAAAGAGCTTGATGGTACTCAAAATTATGGAAACTTAGGCGCAAATGCGGTATTAGGTGTCTCTATGGCAGTAGCGCGTGCAGCAGCAACAAGTCTAAATATGCCACTATATCGCTATCTTGGTGGTGCCAATGCAATGGTAGTTCCTGTTCCAATGTTAAATATCATCAACGGGGGTTCTCATGCTGATAACTCTGTAGATTTTCAAGAATATATGATTATGCCTATTGGCTTTGAGGATTTTTCTGAAAGTCTTCGTGCTTCTGCAGAAGTTTATCATACACTTAAAAAGATTCTTCACGATCGTGGTGCTAATACAGCTCTTGGTGATGAGGGTGGATTTGCTCCAGATTTAAGCTCAAATGAAGAGCCTATTCAAGTCATTATGCAAGCGATAGAAAAAGCAGGATATAAGCCAGGTGAGCAGATGAGTATCGCTCTTGATGTAGCTGCATCTGAAATTTATCGTGATGGTAAATACCAACTTGATTCAGAAGACAGAGCAATCACGTCTGAAGAGTTAGTTGATTATTATGTAGATTTATGTGCTAAGTATCCTATCGTTTCTATTGAAGATGGCTTGGATGAAGATGACTGGGCTGGTTGGAAAATTTTAACAGAAAAATTAGCTGATAAAGTGCAACTTGTAGGTGATGATTTATTTGTTACTAATGTCAGTATTTTAGCTCAGGGTATTGAAAAAGATATTGCAAATTCAATTCTTATCAAGCCTAATCAAATTGGTTCTGTTTCAGAAACAATGCAAACTGTACGTTTAGCACAACGCAATGGTTATACTTGTGTAATGAGTCACCGTTCAGGTGAGAGTGAAGATGCCTTTATTGCTGATTTTGCTGTTGCACTTAACTGTGGTGAGATTAAAACAGGTTCAACTGCTCGTGGTGAGCGTACTGCTAAATATAACCGTCTTTTAGAGATTGAAAATGAAGTTGTATATGGTGAATATTTAGGTTCACAACTTTTTAACTAAAATATACGAATGCAAGATGATGAATTTTATGAGGAGATAGAGGTAAACGAAAGTTTTACTGAGCGTTACCTTGGACTTTCACTTGGAAAATTCTTCCTAGCATTAACTGGAGTACTTGGACTTGGTATCTATATTGGAATTTTACTTTTTGGGGACAACTCTTTAGAAATTCTTTTAGGCATACAAGACTACCAAGACTACCTCAACCATGAAGTTGAAAATCTAAAAGATGCCAACTCTCAACTACAAAAAGAGTATTTTGAACTTAAAGAGCTAGAGCGTGATACAAATCACGACTAACTCTTTTACAACTTTGCTATAATTACACTACCTTAAATACTGGAGTGCTAATTTGAAAATACTTCTATCTATTTTTATAATACTTATGCCGTTGCTATCAAGAGAAAACCCTTTTTTTCCTGCAGATTCAATTGAAGCTATGCCTATAACTTCCAATAAAGTTATGAGTTATCCCTCACTTAAACGTGTTGCTATCTCTCTACCAGATCAGGCTCGTGTCTTAGAAGATATCACCATAAGTTATAAAAATCTAGATGGCTCTATTGAGAAAAAAAGTATTCAGGTTAATCGAGCTGTAGATTGGCATATACCTATATTTATTTCACAGTCTTATGGCGCTACAAAAGAAAAAGAGAGACAAAAAATTAATTTTGAGTTTATAAATTTCACTATCAATAAAAATGAGATACTCATAAATACAAAAAATTCTTTGATACGTAATTTTTTACTTGTAAGTCCCCATCGCATTGTCTTGGACTTTAAACATGAAGCTAACTTTCTAAGCTATGAGAAGGTATTAAAGAAAATTCCTTTTACAAAACTTCGTATAGGAAATCATGATGGCTATTATCGTGTTGTTATTAGCCTAGATGGTCGCTATCGATATGAAACCGATACCACCTCTTATGGCTACCGGATTCGTGTACTTTAAAATCGTATCATAGCTCCAAGATAAACTCCTGACATAGTGATATCTGTATCATTTCTTAAATCTGAAAAATCATCGCGTGATGTTTTTATAATCTCATGACGATATCCTAACTCAACTCCTGGTTGCACTACAGCTAAATCAAAAGTATAATCCACTTTTACTCTAATATCGCCTACGGTAGAACTCCCAAAATTAAGATATTTTATCTCAGATTCAAAAGCAAATCCAGTTGCAGGAATCTGAAAACGTCCTCGAGTATAAAGCATAGGAACAATAATAGAATCACTCACGGCAGAATCATTTGAAAATTGATATGACTGTGACATGAAATTCAAATCAAGACCCACATCTAAAGTAATCCATGCTAAATTATCTAAAATATTATAATATGCAATCATATCAACTTGTTCAATACCTAGTTCATATGAGGTTGGTGAAGAGTAATTCTTGCCATTATAAGTAAAATTTGAACCTGTTCCATCAAGAAGAGTGTTAGTATATTCCATTCTAACATTAGGAATAATTGGAACTGGATGTTTAAAGTAAGCCCATAAATAAAAATCTTGTGAGATACCCACATCCAAATCATCTGTTAAATCTATACTATAGCGATCATTTTTATGCTTAATACTGCCGCTACTACCTTGAGACCAAACACCACCACCCATTTCTAAACGAATCATATCTGAGTAAAGAAGAGAAGATGCTACCAATAAAGATGCTATTACTATTTTTTTCATAAATGTGCCTTTGTAAAAGAAACTATAACCAAGAAAAGATAGAAAAAGGATAAAAAGGCATAACAAGGGTGATGAATCCCTTGCTATAAAGGAGAATAAGATCTGATTAAAATCTGATCAGTGAAAGATAATATTTAACTCTTAATTATTTAACAGCGTTAAGAGCAGCTTCGTAGTTAGGCTCTTCAGTGATTTCTGGAACGATCTCTTTGTAAGTTACAACACCGTCAGTATTTACAACGAAGATTGCTCTACAAGTAACACCAGCAAGAACAGAACCACCAAGTAATACACCATAAGCGTTAGCGAAATCTTTGTTACGGAAGTCAGAAGTAACAGTTAATTTATCGATACCTTCAGCTGAACAAAAACGTCCTGATGCAAATGGTAAGTCAAGAGAAACGATAGTTGGTTGAACATTATCAAGACCAGCTACTTTAGCGTTAAAGTTACGAGTTTCAGTAGCACATACACCTGTATCTAGTGATGGAACAACAATGATTAATTGTGTTTTATCTTGAGCGCCACCAACAGTAACGTCACCAAGACCGTCTGAGTTTACAACAGTAACAGCAGGTGCTTTGTCACCAACATTAACTGTGTTTCCTAATAGTTCTACGTCTGTACCTTTGAATTTTGTAGTTGCCATTTTGGCTCCTTAATTTAATTTCTTAACTTCATGCTTAGTAGCACTTGTTAATTGTTGAGCGAAGTTTACAGAAATCGGATAATATTTGTCTTAATTAGCTAAAAGTGATTTTAGATTAAGTTTTACTAAAGGTTAGAACGTGGACTTACATGTAAATCATTGATGCTAGTAAAAAGCTCTTTATCATACATATCAAGACCTACACGTCCAATCATAGCGGCATTGTCTGAACAGTATTCTAAGGGAGCCAGCAGTAATTGTGCCTTATAAGGCTCTAGAATCTTTTCAATTTGAGAGCGTAAATAAAGATTTGCACTTGCTCCTCCAACTATGGCAAAGCGCTTAGGAGGATGATTCTCAAAATACTTTTTGAGTTTGTAAGTTAGATGTTTTGTAGCAATATGTTGAAATGATGCTGCAATATCTGGATAGTCTTCTTCGGTTCCTGCTTCAACTGCAAGACGGACTGCATTTTTTAGACCAGAATAGCTAAAGGCAATTTTCTTATTTTGTAAAAGAGGTACTGTAAAGTTATAACGTAGAGGATCTCCCTCTTTTGCTAACTTTTCAATAACAGGACCACCAGGGTAACCAAGCTTCATCATCTTAGCTACCTTGTCAAAACTCTCACCAAAACTATCATCCATAGTGCTAGCAACAGTTTTCATCTTCTCTAAACTCTCTACCTCTATGACTTGTGTATGCCCACCTGAGACAAGAAGTACGGTAAGCGGAAACTGTGTCTCTTTTTCTATAAAGAGTGAATAGATATGACCTTTGAGATGATTAACACCCATAAGCGCAATATCAAGAGCAATACAGAGCGCCTTAGCCATTGTTACACCTTCGACAAGGGTGACACTAAGACCTGGCTCATTTGTAACTGCTATAGCTTTTACACGAGGGAGATACTCGCTACATGATTCAAGTATCTTTGGTAGAGCTTCCGCGTGAAGACGTGAAGCAAGTTCGGGAACTACACCGCCATAAACACTATGTTCTAACTCTTGAGATATTTTTTTATGAAAAAGAAGCTTTTTTGTCGCTATCTCAGTAATTGCAATAGAACTATCATCGCAACTACTTTCTATACTTAAAATCACACTCCATCGCTTTGTTGATTATGATAATGTAATCGCATTTTAAAACATGTTAATTTAGGGTGGCTCTCTGGTGAAAACACAAGGAGACCTTCAAACATCTTTTCTACAATCTGCTTACTCATATACAGTCCAATTCCTGTTCCTTGTGATTTTGTTTTTGTAGTAAAATAGGGATCAAAAATACTCTTTACAATATTTTCATCAATCCCACAACCATTATCGCAACACTGTATTTCAAGCATATCATGACTTAATGCACAATGAATAGTAACTCTTTTATCTGCTTGTGATACTGATTTTAAAGCATCAATACTATTAGCAATTAAATTTAAAATCACTTGTGAGATTGGTGATGCTAAATAGATATCTTTTGTAATATTATTATCAATCTCTAGGATAATACTATTATATTTCAAAATGGGTGCAATAACATTTTGAACCTCATCAATAATATTATTTAAAGTGCGCAGTACATTAGTATCTTTTTTTTGAAAAAATGACTTAAAATCATCTACTGTATTTGAAAGATAGTGCGTATTGACTTCAATAAGGTCAAAAGTTTCATTCAGACGTTCATCACTGATTTGATGATGAATACCTTCTGATTTAGCTGCTAAAATTGCTAAATTTATTGTATTTAAAGGCTGTCGCCATTGGTGTGAAATATTTGAGAGCATCTCACCCATAAATGCAAAGCGAGCTTGTTCATACAACATAAGCTCTTTTTTCTTATTCTCTTCTATAGCATCATTAAGTTTATCCTGAAATTGACTCAAGCGATTTAACATCGAAATCATTTTATAAAAGATAGGAGGTGCCATCAAGCCAGGAACAACAATAGATGCAACAAAGATAAAAGCACCATAAGGCTCATTAAATAATAGCGCTACTAGATATGCCATAGGTACCGAAGTAACCAGAACTACCAAGGTAGCTAAAAATACAAACAGATGTAAATTAATATGCGCAAATGATTGAACTATTTTTCCAAAAAACATCACTTATCAACTTTTTTTTGAGAATCTTTGACCCACTCTAGAACCCATGGCCATGGTCCAAATCCACTATCTGCATTGATATGCCCCATGTTTTGGAACACTTCATGCTTAATATTGAGTGCTCGAGCAAAACGGATTCCTTCCGATTTGTTCAAATATGGATCATCGTCTGATGTCACTAAGAGCGACTCCTTTGTACACAAACTCTTAGGTAACTCCACAGGAAAGAAATCGGCTATTTCTTCATATTCACGAAGATCACGTGGCGGAGCTACCAAAAGTAAGCGTTTTACATGTAAGGCTAAGCCCTCATTACATAGATGCCACCATAAAATATTTCCCAAAGAGTGACAGATAACAATATCAGGCTGGAGTTGCTCTACCACTTCTCTTGCCTCACGAATCCAAACCTCTTTTTTTGGATTCATGGGTGAACTTAATTGAGGAAACGAGACTATATAGCCACGACTTACCAATTCACGTGCCAACCAATCTTGCCAATGAGGGCTCGGTGATGCATGCCAACCATAAAGAATTAAAACTCTTTTCATGAAAGTCTCCTTACAAAGTGGCGCACTTCATCATCCATAGCAAAGACACCCTCAATACTTTCAGGCTCACTGCTAAAATGTTCATACGCTCTTAAAATACGCTCAGAAATTTGCAAAAATCCAATTTTTCCTGCAATAAACTGCTCAATAGCAACCTCATTTGCAGCATTCACAATAACACCTCGATTAGGATTTTTTAAAAGTTCCTCTTTTATCTGCCAAATAAGATAGCGTTGTGGCGCAATCTCTCGAAACTCCAGTGAGCCTACTTCAATAAGATCGACTGGCTTTAAAATATCTGCATCCATACTACTATCAAGGGCATAAGCAATAGGAAGCTTCATATCAGCATGAGCAAAATGTGCTGTAGTAGAGCCATCTTTAAAATCAATCAGTGCATGAATTAATGATTTCGTTTCAATCACTGCATCATAACTACCCTCACCAAAAAGCCATCGCGCTTCTAAAAGCTCAAAAAGTTTATTGACCATGCTTGCACTATCAATAGTAATTTTTCTACCCATAGACCAGTTGGGATGTTTCAGAGCATCTTGGAGTGTTGCTGTTTTTAGTTTTTCTAGTGGCCAATCTCGAAAAGAACCTCCGCTTGCTGTAATAATCATACGCTCTATCGGACGCTCTTTTTGAAGCAGATACCACAAACCAAAGTGCTCACTATCAATAGGCTGAATATGAGCCGTATCAATAAAAGCACCCCCAGCTACTAAAGACTCTTTATTGGCTAAGGCAATTTTTTTCTTACATGTAAGTGCTTCAAGCGTAGCACGAAGACCTGCAAACCCTACAATAGCATTGACAACTAAATCACTCTTAGCCTCACGAATGGCTTCAAGAATACCCTCTTGCCCACAGAGAACATTCGAATGCCTTACATGTAAGATATCTTCTCTGTCTTGAACAACAACAGTGCGAGGTGAAAACAGGGCAATTTGTTCATTTAATAGTGTGATATTTTTACCACAAGCAAGAACTTCAACATCTAACTCAAAGCGTGAGGCAATCACTAAGGTATTAACCCCTATAGAGCCTGTAGAGCCTAGTAAAATCAAACAAGACCTCGAAGCAGAACTAACATCACAATAGACCCAAACAGATAGCCATCGATACGGTCAAGTACACCACCATGACCTGGCAAAATAGTACCACTATCTTTAACTCCTGCTTGACGTTTGAGTGAACTTTCAAACAAGTCACCAAAGATAGAAGCGATTGAAACCCCAAAAGAGATAATAATAGCTTTTTCAATATCTACAATAGTCAGACCAACGAAAGAGGCAGCTATTGTTGCCACTATTACACCACCAACAAGCCCTTCCATTGTTTTTTTAGGAGAGGTTGGAGAAAATGGTGTTTTACCAATACTCTTTCCTACAAAATAGGCACCTGTATCTGTTGCGGCAACAGCGACAAGTAGCCAAAGAAGCGCAATCATCCCATACTCTTTATACATACTCAGCGTAAAGAGCATTCCAGCGGTTGGATAGAGAAATGGTAAAAAACCACTCCATGATTTTTCATTTTTATAGGCCATAAAGGAGGCAAAAACGATTACTGCAATAACAAAAAGATCATCACCATAAGGGTAAAAAAGTGCAAGAATCCAAATCAGTGCGGCATAAAAATAGAGTGTATTATTTTTAATACCAAAAAGATTATTAGCCTCATAAAATGCTAAAAGATAGACCCCACCAAGAAAAAGCCATGTCAGATAAAAATTATCGATATAACCGATTAAAGAGACTCCTGCAATAAGCCCTAATCCTGTGACAACACGCTCAGTATGTGATCCAAAGAGTTTCATAGCAAGTCCAAATATATTAAGATATGCAATTATAACTAAATAAAGAGCAAGCAGGATATGTATAATTAAGATTAATGTAAAGTATAAATTAGTATTATTTGATATACAAGGAGAAGAGTTATGAAAAAAATCTTGGCATTAGCACTTATACTAACAACATTACTATCGGCTTCAGAGAATAAAAATAATAAACAAAGCAGAATTGATAAACAACTTAAAATAGAGATGGAAAAAGAGAAAAAATATGCCAAAGAACAGACTTTTTACACTCAGGACAATTATGATTTCAAAGGTTCTGAAGTTAATCCTGACTCTTTAGACAGCGTGCCTCTTTTAGAGCCCCAATATGACTTTGAAATGGATTCTGTTTACGATTAAGCTATTTTAAATACTTTCTACATCCCCTTACTTAGGAATCAAAATCAAATAAAACATCATTCTATCTTGTTCTTTTGCTCCTAGTCAAATGATTTTAATCGTCGCGTAGCTAAGGCTATGCTCCTCATAAAATAATTCGACTAGAAACAAAATAACATTGCTATAATTTATGTCTTATTTAATTTTGATTCCTTAAAGTCCCTTTACTCTATAATAACAGCAATTATTTACATGTAAAGAGTACAAATGGACTATTTCGCAAAACGTATTATTCCCTGCCTTGATGTTAAAGATGGGCGTGTGGTTAAAGGTGTTAACTTTGTAGGTCTTCGTGACGCTGGTGATCCTGTTGAAGTGGCAAAGCGTTACAATGAAGAGGGTGCAGATGAGATTACCTTCTTAGATATTGGAGCCTCCCATGAAGGGCGTGACACCATTGTTGATATTGTTGAAAAAGTTGCTCGTGAAGTCTTTATTCCACTCACCGTAGGCGGGGGTATTCGTAAACTTGATGATATCTACGCCCTCTTAAACGTAGGCTGTGATAAGGTTAGTGTCAATTCAGCAGCGATTAAACGTCCCCAGCTTATTGATGAAGGCGCAAAACGTTTTGGTTCTCAATGTATTGTTGTCGCCATTGATGTCAAACGTACAGGTGATAAGTATCATGTCTATCTTAATGGTGGGCGTGTTGATACTGGCATTGATGCGCTTGAGTGGGTAAAAGAGGTCGTTGATCGTGGTGCTGGAGAGATTCTATTAACATCTATGGACGCTGATGGTACGAAGGCAGGATTTGATATTGGCATTACACAAGCTATGAGTGAATTGGTAAATGTTCCTATTATTGCTAGTGGTGGAGCAGGGAGAATGCAACATATCAAAGAGGCCTTTGATCATGGAGCTGATGCGGCACTTGCAGCGAGTATTTTTCACTATAAAGAGATTGATATTATGGATTTAAAACGTTATCTTTATGATAATGGCATTGCGGTACGCTTATGATTATCTGCGCAGGAGACAGTGAAACCTTTGATTTTGCTACACCCATGGGAGTTGGTCTTATTGATATGGCGATGAATATTACACGTTTATGCCTTTTTGATAAACCTGAATTTATACTTTTTGTTGGTACAGCAGGAAGTTATGGAAGAAAAAATATTTTAGATATTGTTGAATCTAAAACAGCTGCCAATATTGAGTTAGCCTTTTTACAAAACAAGGCTTATACTCCAATTAACAACGTTGTTTCAGCACAAACAGAAGATAAAAAAGATCTTATTGTCAACTCTTCAAACTATATCACCACAGACGCGATTTTGGCTAAGGATTATGAGAAATTTGGTATTGGTATTGAAAATATGGAATTTTTTTCTGTAGTACGTATTGCTCAAGAGTTTGATATTCCTGTCGGAGGCGTTTTTTGTATTACAAACTACTGCAATGAAGATGCCCATAGTGATTTTTTAAAAAACCATGACCTTGCTAAAGAGAAACTAAGCTTACATGTAAAGCAACGTATTAAAGAGCTTACCTTATGAAAAAAAGTATTTTAGATTTCACCAAAGAGGAGTTAGCCTTACATGTAAAGCCTGCTTTTAGAGCCAAACAGATCTACTCTTGGGTTTATCATAAGTATGCAAGTACTTTTGAAGCGATGAAAAATCTTCCCAAAACAATGCGCGAATCTTTAGATAAAGAATTTAGCATTATGCCTTTGAAAACCTTGAAAAAAGAGCAAGCCAGTGATGGCACAATTAAATATCTTTTTGAACTAGATGATGGCAAAACTATGGAGACTGTTTTACTACGTATGAAAGAGGCTTATACTGATGATGA
>JAYEPE010000116.1:0-3649 GCA_034723735.1 Campylobacterota bacterium
TCACGAGATTGCTTATCGAATGGTTTATTTAATTTATGTCTGGCAAAAAAAACGACATGACCTTGCAGCTCGATAAAGTAAACTCATGACAACTACAATACAAGAGGAAAGTAAAATGGCAGAAGCAATAGTTTTAACAATGGATCAAAAAATGGCTCTCATGTCTATGGAATCTAAAGCTAAACAAAAAACAGCATTAGATATATTCAATGAGTTTACAAAGATGGGTCTATCTCAAGAAGTGGTTAGCGCACTAAAAGAAATTTCAATTAAAACAGCTAAAGATATTGCAGGTAAGACAATAGAGATTGGCAAAATTATTGTCATGAAAATTATTGATTTTATTAAAGAAAACCCCGGTTTGGCGATTGGTGCTGCAATTGGTGGAGCGATAGGAGCATTATCATTTTTTATACCATTCATAGGGGCTTTTGTAGGTCCTATAGGTACGTACTTAGGTGCTGGAATTGGTGGGTTAATTGGAAATAAAATTCAAAATACACATGAAGGTAAACTAAATAGTGGAGGATTGGCTGGTGAGATTGAAAATGCCATGAATATCGCTAAAAAATTCTTCAATCTATTAAAAGAAATTTTCCTTTCCATATTTAGACCAGAGGAGTTGAAATAATGGCAAATAAAGAATTAGCAAAACGCTCAACCATGGATAGATTAGCTGCCTTAGCTGGCGCAGGTGCAGGTGTTGCAGGTGCTTCAGCAGTTGGAACAGCAATAGGTGGTGCAGGACTACTTGGTAGTATCGGTAGTGCAGTTGGATTGACAGTTGCCGTTGCTACACCAGTAGGATGGTTGGTAGGTGGAGCTGCCCTTGGAGCTGCTGCTCTTTATGGCGGTTCAAAAATTGTTGGTGCCAAAGGGGTGTCTGATGGGGATGCAAAAGCGCATAGACAATTCAATTCAGATATTGAAAAAAAATTATATATGCAGCTGACAACTAAACTATCACAAAAAGATAGCAATACAGCAAAAACATTATTAAATAAACTACCTTCGGACTATAATGAATGGAAAGAAGATGCCCTTGATGGTCTCAACAAAGGAAGTATGGCTGCGACAGAAATCATATCAATGTGCTGCGAGCTTTTAGAAGAAGATTCTAGTCAGTACCTTGATGATAATAACTTTTCAACTACTGAAATTGAATTGACTATAAAAATTGCTATTTTAATGGGTCTTGCAGATGGTGATTTTTCAGATGATGAAGGTATATTAATTAGAAACAAAGTCACACAGTTTTTTAAACTTGACGAAGTTTTGGATGAAAGTGAAATAGATTTAATATTTTCTCAGGCAATGGGCACAGAAGAACAGCAAGAACAACTTACAACGATGTCTTTTGAAGAAATACAGACTCTCTTTGTAGTATTTTTCTTAATAATTGAGGATGATAGGCTCAAAGAGATGCTTATAGACTTTCTTGCTGAAATTGCTGATGCTGATGGAGACATAAGTAGAAATGAAAAAGAGCTAAAAGCTATTTTTGATGGATTGCTGCTTGGTGAAAAAAATGTTGAAAGGTATGTGGAGCAATTAGAACAATTAACAAAAATAAAATCTGATTATTTATATTCTTATAAAGGAAAAGATTCAAAAAAATATGCTACAAAAGTTCAAAATGCGTTAGAGAGCTATGCTAAAGGTATTAGTAGTAATCATGTAATATCACTTTATGACTCTACCACATTTGGAAAGGCGGATGATGGATTCATTGTGACACCATTTGCAATTATTACAAATCAAGCATTTAAAGTTAGGGTTATACCTTTAGCTTCTATCTACAGATTTGATATTTTTGATTCAGATAGCGTTTCGTTCTTTGGAGCTGATGACACATATGCACTTGCTAGATTAAACATTAAAGTTGAAGACACAATGGAATTCCTTAGCTTTATTGAAAAAATAGTTGAAATTAATAACAGTAATGAATACATTGAAGATAACCCAATTTTTGATACTACTCAAGAATGGCACTTAGCGCAAAACGGCAATCAACTTGGACTACATTCATTACAAGACATTGATACAAAATTTAAAGACGGTGATCTATCATCCGATGGCTTACTTGTCTGGAAAGATGGTATGGCTGAATGGCTACCAGCTACAGAAATTGAAAAAATTAACACAATCATCGAAGCATACAAAGTGGCCACACCACCACCTTTACCATCTACTCCACCACCGCTGCCAAGTTAGTATGGACAGCAATACTCTGCATCCACCAGCGATGCAGACCCCACCATTCCAATTACCTCATACATTTTTTTTCAATCCTCCAAAAATACGACACAACCATGCAGCACCTCTCGTTAAACTGCTCTCAAACAATCAAAGGAGATCAGAACATGAAAATGGTAGAGAAAGCAGCGGTAATTGGCGAAAAAATCGGATATACGACGGTCATGGTGATAGGCTGGGTAGTCAAAACTATCTGGAAATATGGAACATTGGCAGTACAAAAAATTAGAGAAGGAGTGCAGAAATGATTTTCACTCTTCTAGCAACACTCATAGCGATCTTAGTAATAGGCTTTATATGGGGCGGTTTTATTGCTCTGGTTGTAACTATCATAGCCGCAATTATTGGGTACTTTACCGGAATCTATGGAACGCTGGCGGTGGTAGTCATAGTGGCTATAGGCAGCGGTACATACAAATACTACCTAAGCCGATAAAAGAACTTTGCTAAAGGAGCAAAAATAGCATGAAAACTTTTATTTTACTACTCATAGGATTAAACCTGATAGGCATGACTTTTTTTGCTGCCTACACCTTCAACAATGAGTCTATAAAAAGTCTGAAAATCATTTTGACACTGGAATCTATGGCTACACTGTTCTGTCTGTCATTAAGTTATTATGCACTCTGTAAAATACGGGAACACATAAAAATGATGACGGTTCAAAGCGTTATATGTGATATGCCTGATGCACAAATTAAACTGAATGAAAACCCCATATCTACAAAAGAAGATTTTGACAATAGTATTAACATTGTTAACGAACTAGCCAGCTATGATGCACTGACAGATAAGTACCATATCGCAAACCATTTCCTGTTCCCTGTGCTTTTGACACTATCGTTTTTTGAAAAAAGTGCAAAAATGTTAAGCATTGAAATCATCATTTTGCTGAGCATTTCAATGTTCATAGCACTACTGACTGTTCGCAAGAAAAAAGAGCTTGGTTATGGAGATTGATACGGCATACTTACTTGAAGACATTTAGCAGAAGATTATTAAACAGAATGGAGACAGAGTGAAAAACCATGACAAGATAGCAACAAGACTGGCCATGATCCTCAACAAACTCAATGCAGGTGAACGTTTCAGTGTGGAAGACCTCGCCGAAGAGTTCAACGTCACCAAACGGACGGTACAGCGTGACCTTAATGAGAGGTTGTCGTATCTACCCATCAAGAGTGAGCATAACCTTTATTGTCTAGAAGCGTACTACCTTGGCAAGTTCAATGTCGATGACATCAAGAACTTCGCCATGTTGAGCGGTATCAAAGAGCTATACCCGTCCCTGCAAGAGGATTTTCTGAAAAATATCCTCGATGACACCATCTCCAAAGCCTATCTTGTCAAAGGTCATAACTATGAGGACTTGAGTGACAAGAGCAAAGAATTT
>JAYEPE010000117.1:0-3641 GCA_034723735.1 Campylobacterota bacterium
AAACTTTCTATTTATATTATGGTACTTACTCTATTTTTTAGTGGATGTGACTTCCATAAACCTCCAGAAGAGGTTGATTTAGACCTAATCTATGATGAAATACCGCCTTACAGCGAGGCTACAAGTTTTGCTCCGTATGATTATGATACTTTTAGACCTGTTATAGATCGCTCAAAATTGCAACTGTATTATGATGGTGTTGCGATTGATTATGGAGGCTTTGATAACTATAAATCATCCAATTTTTATGTTGATAGTGATGAAAATCTTCATTTTACTATCGATAAGGTTCCTGAAACCTATAAAACACGTGCAGAACTTAGAGAGGGTCCAGATCTATATAGCTGGAGTACAGCAGATCTTGAGGGTCACTATTGGGTGGCTACTCTTAGATGCTTAAAACCTGCCAAAGGAGTTTCATCTTATACATGGATGCAGATTCATGGCACTTCAGATACTTATAATTATCCTATTATACGTCTCTTGTGGGAACGTGAGAAAAATGATGCGTATGATCATCTTTGGGCAGTGACAATTTTAAGTGATCCGTATTCAAATAATATTTATGAATATACTGATTTAGGACCTCGTCCTGATGGTTTTTTTTCTGCGGAAGTACATGTTAGAAATAATATTATGGATATTTTAATTAACCATACTCTAATTAAAACTTATAATGTTACCTACTGGCAAGAGATACAAAATTACTATAAGGCAGGAGTGTACATCAACCGTTTTGGTGATGGTGGAGAAGTGAGCGCTATCTTTAAAAGTTTAAATTTTTTCGATGACCCTTCAAATATTGTTGCAGCACATCATTGAAGAATCTTTTCTTTAGAGATTTTAAAATCATCAAATAAGATGGTTTCATCCTTGGATGCTGCCCAATCTTGGTCACCTCCGCCAAAGAAAGTGCTAAAATAGAGAAGATCAATGCCAAAGCTATCAACATCTCTAAAGCGCATATCATGTCGATCTAAAACTAACTCTCCATTGAGCCATGCTTGCATCACACCATCGTTTTCACCGGGGGTATTCATAACAAAATGGTTTTGTATGTTGTACCAAACTTCAGGTTCAAAAAAGTGCTCACCACCAATATTCCATGGAAAATCTTCTCCATAAGTATCTGGCATATCAGGATGATAAACGTATTGAACAATTCTACCATCTGTACGCCACATCATACGTCCACTCCAGCCATTAGTTCCTGTAACTTCTTTCCCTCCCGATGGAGCAGTTCCTCCAGCTAATCCAGGGAGTTTGCCACCTTTTATAAAGTCAAAATTTGCTCCAAATTTCAAACGATACGATAGATATAGTTCATCATAGGATTTAGAAAATTCTAATTTCCACTGTGCACCAGTATCATCAATTCCATATTCGTTTTTAGGATAAAAAACCTGCATCATCTTATCTTGATGCGTATCTTCGATAATAGTGACACGTTTCTCTGTAAGACCATTTTCATAAGGGGGAGTATCCCACTCTTTATTTAATTGATCTTGAGTATAAATACCAATTGGTGATTTTGTAAATGAGTTTTCATAGATTTCAGTGTTAGAATCTTGGGCATTGCAAGCAATCAGCACAGCTATATACAGTAACAGAGCAGATCCTTTAAGGAGTGTATTTAAATTAATAAAAGCAGATTTCATTACCTTGCCTTTGTGTTAAGTCTTATGCAACCATTTTATCGCTTTAAAAATAAAGAGCATCTTTAAATCTTATTTTTTTTAGAATAGTAGTAAAATAATTTTCACTAAATGAAATTTAGAGGTGCCCTTTATTGCCTATAGACTAGTATTATGACATTAATTAGGCAAGGGATAATACAAGATGATACAAAAACTAATAGTTGGCTTTATGCTAATTGCAAATACAGTACTTTTTGCAGATACTTCATATCGAGCTAGCACAACACAAGATCCAAATATTGCTAATAAACACTTTAGTATTATGATAAGCTATTTACCAAAGGAAAAACTGTTTATAGAAGCAGATGCGTGGAAAAAGCTACTTGAAGATGCTGCTAGAGATGTGGCAAATGCACGTCTCAGTGTAAAAAAAGAAAATAAAAAGATTGAGTTGCAAGAAAATAAGATTGAAGCCGAGCAAGAGAAAGTTGAAGCTCAAGAAGAGAAGATTGAGCATCAAAAGAAAGTAGCCGTCAAGGTGGACGAAAAGAGTCAAAAAGTAAAAATAGAAGCAGAAAAAAAAGTCAAAGAAGTTGAAGCAACTAAAGTAAAAATACAAGAGCATAAAATAGATGTGCTTCAGCATATCACACAATTAAGAGATAAAAGAACAGCTATAGCTGATAAATTAGAGTTAATTTTAGTTGAAATCAATGAAAGAATAGGTACTAAAGAGGATGGTACTGAAAAGGAGGAAGTGCTTGCTTATCGTCGCTATATACACTCTGTTGGTGGAGTAAATATTGATTTGACTGATAGCACTTCAGCAATGGTAAATATTAAAGGGTGGTTGAAATCAGATCAGGGAGGGCTTCGGTGGCTTGAAAATATTGCTATGTTTTTTTCTATCATAATAGTATCTTTAATCATTAGCTATATTATTAGAAATGGTGTGAGAAAAGCATCAAGGCTCTCTGGAAGTAAATCTAAACTTTTAAATGACTTTCTCACAAACGTTGTTAATAAACTCATAATGCTTATTGGTACTTTAGTCGCTTTATCCGCATTAGAAATCAATGTAGGTCCAATAATGGCTATTGTTGGAGCTGCTGGTTTTGTTGTTGCTTTTGCTTTACAAAGTACTTTAAGTAATTTTGCAAGTGGAATTATGATGATGATATATCGTCCTTTTGATATTGGTGATATTATTGATATTACGGGAATACAAGGCCATGTAAAATCTATGAATCTTGTATCAACTACAATCACAACATTAGATAATAGACTTATGGTGATTCCAAATAATAGTATATGGGAAGGTGTTATCACCAATGTAACGGCTAGTGATACGCGTCGTGTAGATATGAGCTTTGGTATTGGTTATGCAGATGATATCTCAAAAGCTCAAAATATTATGCAAGAAATTCTTAGAAATCACCCTCTTGTTCTTAAAGAACCATCTCCTACAGTTAAAGTCCATGAATTAGCAGACTCATCAGTTAATTTTATCTGTCGTCCTTGGGTAAATACTGCTGATTATTGGGATGTTTATTGGGAAGTGACACGTGGTGTCAAAGAGCGTTTTGATGCAGAAAATATCTCTATTCCTTTTCCTCAAAGTGATATTCATCTTATCAAAGATTGATTCCTTAGGGGTAAGCAAAACTTACCCTTGCAAATTATATATCCTTAAATTGATCTCTAATTTCTAAGAACTGCTCTAGGTTATCTAAAAACAGTCTTATTAACTTTGAATCAAAATGCGTTCCACTATCTTTTTTAAATAGTTCTAGTATTTTATCTAGTTCCCAAGCTTTTTTATAAACTCTGCTGCTTCCAAGTGCATCAAATACATCAGCTACAGCGGTTATCCGACCGTATATATGGATATCTTCACCTTTAAGTCCTTGTGGATAACCTGAACCATCTATCTTCTCATGGTGCTCATAAGATATTATTGCAGCTGCTTTTAGAATTGGTCTTTGTGAATATTTTAGCATGTCG
>JAYEPE010000118.1:0-16901 GCA_034723735.1 Campylobacterota bacterium
GTCCATTCCCTCATTTCTAAAGTTACGGTTAATTTCAAAAACAGCTTCAAATCCACCAACGATAAGACGCTTAAGATACAACTCAGGAGCAATACGTAAAAAACGATCAATGCCCAAAGCATTATGGTGAGTTGTAAAAGGTTTGGCATTTGCACCACCAGCGATAGGGTGCATCATAGGTGTTTCTACCTCTAAAAAGCCTTTGTCTTCAAAGAAACGACGTGTAAGAGAGATGATTTTGCTACGAGTGCGAAATGTTTTACGGACATCTGCATTCATAATAAGGTCTAAATAACGCTGACGGTAACGAATCTCTTTATCGGTTACACCATGGAACTTTTCAGGAAGTGGTGCAATAGCTTTAGTGAGAATATGTAAATCACTTACATGTAAAGAGAGCTCACCTTTGTTTGTAACAAAAGGGTACCCAGTGACTTCAATAATATCACCTACTTCAATATCTTTTTTAAAAACTGTATTGTAAAAACCTTCAGCTAAATTATCACGAGCAACATATATTTGTAAGATGCCACTCTCGTCTTCAATTTTTAAAAAACTTGCTTTTCCCATCAGACGAAAAAACTTAATACGTCCAGCAACAGTGTAAACACGTTTCTCGTCACGACGATCTTCAAGTGAGGCTATGTCGTCATTAACGTTGAGATATTTTTCAATGCTTGTATTGCGCTTACTTTCATTTGAGTAAGGATTAAAGCCTGCCTCTTTAAGTCGTTGTGCTTTTTCAATACGTTGTTGTATATAAGGGTTGTCAAATATCAATAAATTTTCCTTTTAGTTTTTAGTTCTGGCAGTTTTTACAGATGCCATATATTTGCATGGAGTGGTCTTGCATTTTAAAACCAAGTTCATCAGCGATACGGTGCTGACGCTCTTCTATCGCTGCATCAACAAACTCTGTAATTTCACCACACTGTGTACAAATCATATGATCATGGTGCTCTTTTGCTCCGAGTTCATATTTTTTTCCCTGTGAACCAAAAGAGAGAGAGGTAACCATTTCTGAATCTTCAAGTAATGAAAGTGTACGATATACTGTTGCTATACCTGTCTTGAGTTTAGGATAGGTCTCTTTAATAAGCTGATGCAGTGCTTCGGGTGTAAGATGTTCATCACTTTTATAAAGGGTTTCTAGGATGACTTCTCTTTGGATTGTATATTTATAGCCACTTTCTTTTAACAGTTCTTTAAAACGTGTTAGCAATATCTCGTATTCAACAGTACGATGAGTAAAATTTTTATTAGAATTCATTATAGGCTCTTATTTATCAGTTTGAATATTTTTTTTGACATCGTCAATAATTCCTTTGGTATGCTTATCAATCTCTTCTTGAGTGGCAGATTTGATTTTATCTGCTCCCTCTTTAATAGAGTCATTAAGGTCTGAAGAGATTTCTGTTGGATCAAGATGCATAATCAAATCTCCTGTTTCTAAAAGTATTGGATAAAGAACACTTTTTTCCATCAGCGGTGCCAAGTTGTTATGAACTGCTTTGATATTGCTAATGGAGAAAAAGATGATAGCAGCAATAAGAAAAAACTTTCCACTTCCGACAATAAAACCAAAGAGCTTATCAATAGGTCCTAGACCACTCGCGCTAGAAATGGCTTTAAATGTCATCCCGATAAGAATCATCGCACTCCAAAAGATAAGCAGTGCGAGTAGAAATCCGGTTAATGTTTTGGCAGATTGATTGTCAAAATGAAAAATTAGATCACTCACAATATTTCCTATGTCAGCTCCAAATCGTGAAGCAACATAAACACCACCAACAATACCAATGAGCCCAAATAGCTCTTTGAAAAATCCGTTTATAACACCTTTGAGCCCTAAAAGTAATATGATGACACCGACAACAATATCAAAATAGTGAATATCCATTTCTTAACCTTTTGCGATTTGAAGTTGATCTTTACCCATATTTTTTGCTTTGTAGAGCGCTTGATCAGCACGATCAATGATTTTCGTTGGTGTATCATCGATACGGCAATGCGCAAGACCTACGCTTAGAGTAATTGACATTTGTTCATTTTTAAAAAGAAGCTTGTTCTTTCGAACAAGTTCTAAAATTCGATTTGCGATAGATATTGCACCTTGGGAATTGGTACGATTAAGAATAATAATAAACTCTTCTCCTCCATAGCGAAAGATAGGGTCACCATCACGTAGTGTTTTTTTAAAAATATTTGCTAAAAAGATGAGCACCTTATCACCTGCAATATGACCAAAAGTATCATTGACTGCTTTAAAGTCATCAATATCAAGAATAAGTAGATGAAATTTATCTGCATGAGGATTGTTATTACACTTAACATTCATGTACTCTTGCATTGCAAGACGGTTAAATACCTTAGTTAAAGGATCGATTTTTGACTGTTTTTCAAGGGTGTTGAGCTGTGAGTGTAGTTGTACAATAGTTTCATTGGCTCGGCTAATTTCACTACTCATATGCAACTGAATATCATCAAAACGTTTTGAAATATTTTCTTCACTAATAAGCTGTGCTTTTTCTGCTTCTTTCATGATGTCACACTGCTTTTGATGAATGGTTTCCATAATATCATTAGTCTCTTGATAAGAGAGTATGCCAGAGGATGCCAGTACTTTATACTCTTCATCAAAATTTAATTTTTGAGAATGCAAGTCAAGTGGTGGCTGAAAAGAACTTGTAAAAAGTTTTTGAGCAATATCATGTAAAAAATCTACTATTTCACTTTCATCAACATTACCATCTTGTTCGTCAATATGGTTTTGAATTTCATTATAAACATCTGTAACAATTTTTTTGGCAGTATCACTGTCCATAGGCTCACCACTTTAATTTTAAGATTAAGAATTATGGAGAATTATAGCAATAAATGTTAAAAGATCGTTTAAATTTTAATTATCCCTATCGATTACTCCTCTTATCAGTCCATTTTTAGGTTGATGTGCTAAAATCTTGCTTTCTAAAATTGAACCTAATTAAAGAAGGCATGCAATATGAGTATCTGGAGTCCCCAAAGCTGGAGAAATTTTCCTATTTTACAACAACCAACATATACCGATCAAACACATCTTAAGCGTGTAGAAGAAGAACTTAAAAATTACCCACCTTTAGTGTTTGCTGGTGAAGCGCGTAATTTAAGAAAACAACTCTCTGATGTAGGTGCAGGTAAGGCATTTTTACTTCAAGGTGGTGATTGTGCTGAAAGTTTTAGTGAATTTAATGCTACAAATATTCGTGATACTTTCAAAGTAATGTTACAAATGGCAGTAGTTATGAGTTTTGCAGGTGGTGTTCCTGTTGTTAAAATTGGACGAATGGGTGGGCAGTTTGCTAAACCGCGCTCATCTGACTTTGAAACTATTGGTGATGTTTCACTTCCTAGTTACCGTGGGGATATTATTAATGGTGTTGAGTTCACTGAAGCAGCGCGTATTCCAGATCCTGAGCGTCTTCTTAAGGCATATAATCAATCATCTGCAACGCTGAATCTTGTTCGTGCATTTGCTTCTGGTGGTTTAGCTAATCTTCATCAGGTGCATCAATGGAACCTTGGTTTTGCACAACAAAATAAGATGAGTGAAAAGTATGAAGCTTTAGCACAAAATATTGAAGATTCATTACGTTTTATGGAAGCATGTGGTGTTACATCTAAGACCTATCGTACTCTTCGTGAAACAGATTTTTATACCTCACATGAAGCACTACTTTTAAACTATGAAGAGGCTTTTACTCGCCAAGACTCTTTGACAGGTGACTGGTATGATACATCAGCACATATGTTATGGATTGGTGATCGTACACGACAAATTGATGGGGCTCATGTTGAATATATGCGTGGTATCCATAACCCTATTGGTATTAAATGCGGACCAAGTATGAGCAATGATGATCTCTTGCGTTTATGTGAAAAGTTAAATCCAGAGAACGAGATGGGACGCTTAAATCTTATTGTTCGCATGGGTGCTAATAAAGTTCTTGATGATATGCCTCGACTTGTTCAAACAATTAAAAAAGCAGGTCAAAATGTTGTCTGGTCGTGTGATCCTATGCATGGTAATGTTTATAAAACAGCCAATGGTTATAAATCACGTCCTGTAGAAGGTATCCTTACTGAAATGAAAGAATTTTTCCAAGTTCACAATGCAGAGGGAACTATAGCTGGAGGTGTTCACTTAGAGATGACAGGTCAAAATGTTACAGAATGTACCGGTGGAACATTTGAAGTAAGTGAAGAAGACCTTTCAAGTCGCTACCATACTCACTGTGACCCACGTCTTAATGCAGATCAATCTTTAGAGTTAGCATTTATGATTGCAGATACTTTAAAAGAAGCTCGAAAATAATATTTTTATAGCTTACATGTAAGACTTTACATGTAAGATCTTCCTTAGTGCCTTATAACAAATCTTTAATCTGTCTCATAAGCTCATCAGGTCGATTCGCATATTGAAGGGCATTTTCTTTGGTAATAATTTTCTTTCTTAAATACTCTTCAAGCTCTTGGGTTTGAGTTATCATGCCTGTTTGTGCTTGATTAAGTTGCATTTGTGAATAGAGTTGGTGGACTTTGTCCTCACGAATTAAGTTTGCAATTGCAGGGTTAGTATTGAAAATTTCTTGCGCAGCAATACGACCACCACCAATTTTAGGAAGTAGGGCTTGTGAAATAACAGAAATGAGTGAGGTTGAGAGCTGGGCACGAATCTGAGGTTGTTCATCCCCTGCAAAAACATCAATAATACGGTTAATTGTTTGTGGAGCAGAATTTGTATGGAGAGTTCCAAAAACAAGGTGACCCGTCTCTGCGGCTGTTAGTGCTGCTTCGATAGTCTCTTTGTCACGCATCTCCCCAATTAAGATAACATCAGGATCTTCACGCATAGCAAATTTAAGTGCTGATGCAAAACTTCCAGTATCGGTTCCTATATTACGGTGAGAAAAAAGGCATTTTTTATTTTGATGAATAAACTCTACGGGATCTTCAACTGTAATAACATGCTTGGCTTCTGTCATATTAATCTCGTTAATCATGGCAGCTAGTGTTGTTGATTTACCACTACCTGTTGGTCCTGTAACAAGAATAAGACCTTTTTCACGTTTAATAATCTCTTTAAAAATAGTTTTGGCTCCGAGTTGATCAAGAGAAGGAATTTCGATAGGAATGATACGAAAAGCACAGGCAATATCACCTAGTGTTCTGTAGTAATTCGCACGAAAACGACCTACATCAGGAATAACAACAGAAAAATCCAGTTCCCAACTCTCTTCAAAAGCTTTTTTCTGTTTTTCAGTGAGAAGGCTATAGGACATCTCTTCAATATCTTCACCTTCCAATATAGGCAAGTTAAGAGGAACTAGCTTTCCATCAATCCGAACCTGAGGTTCAGAACGGGTGACAAGGTGTAAATCAGATGCTTTATAGGCAACAACACTTTTGAGTAGTTTTTGTATATCTAAGACTTGACTCATAAAAAGACTCCTTCATATTCTTTAAGATTAAAACCAACAAGAAGCTGGTTTTTATATTCGACTACAGGACGTTTAATAAGTAGATTGTGTTCACATAAGTACTGTTTTTTACTTATATCATCAAGATTAAGTTCTTTTATTTTTAGCTTACGGTAAGTGGTGCTTCGAGTATTAAAGAGTGTTTTTATCTCAACACTTGTAAGCCAATTACTTACTTTTACACAATCTATAGGGGTGTTTTTGAAATCAATAAGCTCATATTCAATAGCATGGTTTTTGAAAAACTTCAGTGCTTTTTTAACACTATCACAGTTCTTAATGCCATAAATATATACCATGATTACTCGATAATCTTCGCAACTATAAAGAAATGATCAGCGCTACGTGGTGCATGAGTAATGATATCATCATTAATTTGAGTCTTACATGTAGCACTGTCTTGTCGTAGCAGTGTACTTGTATCTGTCATAGCAAAGGTATCGCTGACACCGTCAGTATTTAGCTCAGAGAGATTATCAACAAAGGCGATCATCTCATCCATCTGAGCAATGATTTGGGCACGTTTATCATCTGATATTCTTAAATAGGAGAGTTTTTCGAGTTTGCTTAAAAGGGTATTATCAACTTGCATTATGTAGAAACCTTGAAGTTTTTTTAGATTGTAACTAAAATTTAGTACTCTACAGATTAAAAGTGATGATAAATGTCGCTCCTTTATCCCTATTTTCAACTTCTAAAATACCATTATTATGACTTTCGATTATAACCTTTGACATATATAAGCCTAAACCTGTACCATTTTTCTCTTTTTTTGTACTGAAGTAAGGATCAAATATTTTATCAATATTGTGAGGGTCAATACCACCACCATTATCTGAAATTTCTAAGATAATACCTTTGTCACAATCATAAGTATAAATAGATATTTCACTTCCAGAGATATGATTTTCAAGAAAATGATCTTCAGCATTTTTTAAAATGTTTAAAATGACTTGAGTCATTTCATTTTTGAAAAGTTTTGTAGATTTAAGAGATGTTAATTCGGTCTTTATCTCTATATTATAGTTACGTAGGGGTTCTTCTATAATTTGAAGTGCTTTTTTAACAATATCATTGATAGAACACTCTTCTTTTAATTTTTCTTGTTTGAAAAAATTCCTAAAATCATCTATCGTCTGAGAGAGAAATTGGACATATTCTTCTATTTTTTCAAGATTTTTTTCTAGATAAGTGATGTGAGCCATTTGCGCTTTTTCTGTTGAAAAATCAAACTTTTTGCGTTTAGATTTTACAAGAATGGAAAATGTAGTTGCAGAGATGGCGCTAAGGGGTTGTCGCCATTGGTGGGCAATCATAGCAATCATTTCACCCATCTGTGCATGGCGTGATTGACGTTGAAATAGCTCTTCTTTTTGTTGTAAGTTTGTAACAGCTTCTTCGATTTTTTCTTCTAAAAAAGCATTAAGGTTTTGAAGTTCAAAAGTCTTTTGTGTCACTTTATCTTCAAGATGAATATTTAGTTTTTGTAGTGCATTGTGCTTTGCTGTAATGGCATCACTAAGGTATTGATACTCTTCTTGAGGTTGCTTATTAAAAATTAGTTTCTCATTAGGATCTGTCTTTTGCAATTTGAAAATGATATTTTCTAAAGGCTTACTGATACTTCTTGAAATAAGATAAGCACTAATAATACTAATTAATATAAATAGTAGTGTAGATAAAAGAACACTATCGCTTTCTTTAGTGATGTTTTGATTATATTGATAAAGATCTCCTTCAACAACTATATAGCCCAAAGTAGTATCTAAAAAGTCAAAGGTTTTCATTATAAGATGATGCTCGTTATTTATAAACTTATGACCTTTGGCATTAAGCAATGCATTATAGAAAGGATAGGGTGTTGGTGTTTGTAATGTTGCTGTTTTTTCTAAAATACTATGACCCTTAGAATCTAAAATATAGATATTTTTTAGATAAAGGCTATCAATGGAATTAATAAATTTTTTTATTTGATCATAATCTTTTGTATGGATGTAGCCATGCAAGTGTGTAGAAAGCAGTTGCATAATTGTATCATTTGAACTTGTAAAGTAGTTGTAGATTCGATCTTTAGAATTATTGATATTGATATAAAAATTTAAACTAATAATAATAAAAAAAGTAAAGCTAAAAAGAATAAATAGCTTTGTACGCAATGATGCGAAAAATATCACTATAATTTCTCCTTAACCTTGTTGGGATATTTTATACCCTAAGGCATAAATATTTGAAATAACATCTCCAGGTATTTTTTTTCGTAAGCGTGACATCATATTTCGGATACTTTCATGAGTGAGTTCAATCTCTTCATAAAGAAAATATTGCATTATGACATCAGTGGAACAGACATATTCTATTTTTTCAATAAGAAGTCTCATAACAATAATTTCATATTTTGTTAGTTCAATATTATCTCCTTCATAGGTAAGAGAGCGTAGCTCTTTATTCCATCTTAAATCCTGATTTAGAATTACCGTATTGGTATTGATGGATTCTGGCTTTTGACGTTTTATTTTTTTACTTACCTCTTGTATTACGTTAAGAAGTTTTTCTGGTTCAATAGGTTTTGGAATAAATTGGGCAATTCCAAGATTAATAAGTTCTAAAAGATAGTCACTCTCTTGATGTGCTGAGAGAACAATAATAATCTGATCTTTATCTATCTTTTGAATAGCCTTAGTCAAGGAAATTCCATCACGAAGAGGCATTCTGATGTCAGTAATAACAATATCAAAAGTTTTATTATGTTCTTTTTCAAACTCAAGATACAGTTGCAGTCCTTCTTCACCGTTGCTTGCCTGAGTGACATTATGGAAAAAATCTTCTAGGATTTCAACAATTTTTTCTCGTAGAGGAAGGTAGTCTTCTACAAAAAGAAGGTTTAGATTTTTGGTTTGTTGATATAAAGCTTCAAAATTTAGCATAGAAATAATCTTTTAAATGAGATATCTTGATAACATTATAGGCTATAAAGCTATTTAAATTATATTAAAAGTCATATTTAACATCGTATCTGCTATTATTTGCCACTTTAAATATATAGGAGCTGTTTTGAGTCTTAAAGAGAATGTCGAGATGGTTAGAGAAGAATTAAACTCTGAAGAAAAGTTTTTTGAGAATGCTGTCAAAACGGAACGTTTTGTTAAAAAATATAAGACAATGCTTATTGGTGGCGTTGCTGTTTTAATTCTTGGAATTGGCGCCAATGCTATTTATGATGCTAAGGTACGTACTACGATAGAAGATGCTAATGCTGCTTTGTCGATCTTACAAAAAGATGCAAGTGATCAATCAGCACAGACTCAATTGAAAACATTAAACCCTGAGCTTTTTGATGCATGGCAACTTTCCGAGGCATTAAAAAGTAATGATACACAGATACTAGCATCATTAGCCACATCAAAAGCAATTGCGGTTGCTGATATCGCTTCATATCAAAATGCTGTTGTCAATAATGATATCAAAGCCCTTGAAGCCTACAGCATGAAACCTGGAGCTATTTATAAAGATCTTGCCCTTTTTGAATTGGCGGTATTACTGATTCGTGATAATCGTATTGATGAAGCCCATAGTAAGCTTCGAGCTATTGCAAAAGAGTCACCACTTTATCGTTATTCACAGCCTTTAATGCATTACGGAGTGCAGTAGGAGTGCAGTGCAAAAGTCTCGCACTCACGCTAAGTATTGCCTTAGCGATTTTTAGCGGATGTAGTACTAAAGAGTATTATGAACCTGTTGTTGAAACGGGTGATTGGGAAATTAGTGCACAGCTTAAGAGTCATATAGTTGATCGAAATTATGATGGTGCTGTTTTAGGAAATGGCGATATTATAACAAGAGAAGGACTCTTAAAAGTAAAACTACCCAAAGACTATCGTTTTGTTTCTCATAGTGGTGGTTGGATTATTGCCTCAAAGATAGATGGTGAGCTTCTTCTTATTGATGAAGCAATTCCTAAACTACAGCAAAAATTTGAATTAAAAAAGACTATTGCTGGAGCAAGCGTTCAAGGAGATATCTTAGCCGTACTCTTTGCTAGTAATGAAAAAGCTCTCTACTCCATTCAATCAAAAGAACTTATCTTTAAAGCACAAGGAAATCCTCCTAGTGCAGTTGATTCTCGTATTGTGAATCCCTATTTTTTAAATGAGCTAGTTCTTTTTTTAACCCTTGATGGTAAAATTGATATTATTAGCTCTGAAAGTAAAAAATTACTGCGTTCTATGATAGTAAGCTCCCAAGAACATTTTAATAATATTATCTATTTTAATGTTATTAATAATAATATGTTTGCAGCAACAAGTTATCGTCTTATCTCTTTGGGTGATAAAGAGATGCGTCAATCGTATGAACTTCGTGATATTCTTTTTGATAAGGATGGCGTGTGGCTAAGTACCAAGCAAGGTGAAGTTTACTCCTTGACTCCATCCCTGCAGCTCAAAGCTAAAAAGAAATTTCCTTTTGCTCACTTTTTGGGAATGATTGTAGCTAAAGAGAAAATCTATCTGCTTGAGAGTCAAGGGTTTTTAATCGAAATAGATAAAGACCTTATTGATTATAAAGTTTATGAGGTTGATATTAGAGATGGGTATGTTTTTGTTTCTGATACCTCTTTCTTTTTTGATGATGCTTATATTGATATCACAAAGAAATAATGTCTGGAGCACTTGAAGCTTTTATTGAATATATTACAGTCACAAAAGCTTTAAGTAAACGTACTATTGAAGCGTATAGCAGTGACTTAAGTGCACTCGAATTAGCATCTTCAAAAGATTTAATAGATATGGACTCTATGCAGGTTTTAAAACTGCTTAGTTCTATTGAAAATCGTCATACACTTAATCGAAAACTCTCTTGTGTTAATGCTTTTTTTGAATTTTGTTATCAAAGCCATTTTTTAAAAACACAGATTAATTTTGAGTTATCCAAACTTCCAAAAATGTTACCAAAATATCTCTCATTTGAATTTATAAATAACTCTATTGCTCTTATTGATAGAAGCAGTTGGTTAGGATTGCGAGATTATGCTTTGATTTTATTCTTGTATGCATCAGGACTTCGTATAAGTGAACTCTTAGATATGAAGCAGCATGATTTAGAAAAGAGTTGGTTACATGTAAGACATGGAAAAGGAGAGAAAGAGCGTATTATTCCTATCGCTTCTCAAGCACTGCTTGCTTTAAATGCTTATAAAGAAGCTTCACCTTATGATCATGAGTTCTTATGGCTTAATTATCAAGGAAACCCTCTAAGTCGTATTTCGGCTTTTAAGATTACTAAAAAATATCTACAGGTTTCACCCCATGTTTTACGCCACTCTTATGCAACAGAATTGATTATTGGAGGAGCTGATTTACGTGTAGTACAAGAACTTTTAGGACATGCATCACTCAATACGACGCAGATATATACACATATCCAAAAACAAAATCTAAAAGAGACAGTTCAAACATGTCATCCAATGGCTAGAGTAAATCAATAGAAGGAAATTTAAATGTTACTTTGTGATATAGGCAATACCTCATATCATTTTTATGATGCTGCATCAGACTATAAAGAAGATGTGCAAGATTTTAATCCTCTTACATGTAAAGAGCAAGTTTATTATATTAATGTCAATGCTACTATTGAAAAACAGTTAAACAGATTAGATAATTGGATTGATTTATCCTTACATGTAAACTGGCAAAAGTATTATCCTACGATGGGTATTGATCGCATTATGGCATGCGAAGCAGTTGAAAATGCCCTTATTATTGATGCAGGAAGTGCTATTACAGTTGATATTGTCAAAGATACTCTCCATCAAGGTGGATTTATCACCCCTGGGGTTGAAATGATGGGTAAATCTTATAAAAGGCTCTCTTCTCGATTGGATTACTCATTCAACTTTGATTTAGATTTGGATAAAATGCCGAAAAACTCTCAAGATGCTATTAGTTATGGTTTTTTAGGCATATTAAGAGCTGAAGTGATGCGTCATGAGATGCCAATTATCCTCACAGGTGGGGATGCACGGCGACTCCAAAAGATTTTTCCTGAAGCGAGTATTGATACGCTTCTTCTTTTTCGGGGTATGAAGAGACTTATAAAAAAAGGCAGACTATGTTAACAGTAGCATTACCAAAGGGACGAATAGCTGAAGATACTTTGGCAATTTTTGAGACAATTTTTGGCGAGAGTTTTGTATTTGATGATAGAAAGCTTATCCTAGAGACACCTAATTTTAAATTTCTTCTTGTTCGTAATCAAGATGTAGCCACGTATGTATATCATCAAGCGGCAGATATTGGTGTTGTAGGACTTGATACGATAGAAGAGCAGGGATTGGATGTTATTCGTCTTTTAAACCTTCAACGTGGACGCTGTCAAGTGGCTATTGGGATGCGTAAGGGTGAAAAACTTGATTTTAGTAAACCTGAAATCAAAGTTGCAACAAAGATGGTAAATATTACCAAGCGTTATTTTGCAGAACGAGCAGTTGCAGCAGATGTGATAAAGCTTTATGGTTCAATTGAATTAGCACCGCTTGTTGGACTTGCTGATATGATTGTTGATATTGTAGAAACAGGGACAACAATGAAGCAAAATGGTCTTGAAGTGGTTGAAAATATTATGGAATCAACGACTTATCTTATTGCAAATAAAAATAGTTTTTTTGAGAAAAAAGGTGAAGTCTTAGATATTTATGAAAAGATAAATGAGGTGATCAGCGCAGATTAACGCTGATCTTCTTTTTTAGGTTCTTCTTCAGGAGTTTCATGGAGAGTTTCAACGATTTGCTCTTCAAGATTATCGACAATTTCTTCCTCAATAACTTCTTCTTCAGGTTCTACGTAAAATGTCTCTTCTTTATATTTTAATTCGCCATATTGAATCTCTTCTAAGCGCTCTTCTGCCAAGGCAAGCTCATGACGACTGATTGGATTTAGAGCACCTTCTGCGGTGATAATATCAGTATTCATAACTCTTTGAGTTGTTTTATAGAGAATAACGCCTGTCTCGATTTTTTGTTGTGAAGGTGCGCAATATTCATTAAAATCACTACCCTCAATATGAATAATACGATTAACAACAGCATTATACTCCTCAAGATATACATGTAAAGAGTGAAGTGCTTTATCAAGGTTTTGTGTATATTCACATAAGGTCATAATTTTACTGTTTTGAACATCTTTTTCGATTTTTTGTGCTTGAGCTGCTTCAAATGTCTGTTGTGCTGCTGATAAGTTTTTGTTAGAGCGTCCATGATAACGAAGCAGGGCAAAGATAAATCCTACAGCCACAGATAAAAATCCCATAAATAACATACCATTCATTGCTGTACCACGTCCAGGTGTTAAAACATTGCCATAAAAGTCAAAAAGAGGTTGTAATTTTTCCATTGTTGGCATAACATCAAGATAGATTAGTGTGCCTGATAAATTCATTCCTACACCGAGTAAAATAGCAAATGTTATAGCACTCCAGATAAGCCCAATAATTAGTGATGAAAAACCAGCAGTGCGGATATTAGGAATGATTATGGGAGCAATAGCAGGTGCCTCATTATAAAAATGCTCTTTAATATCTTCAAGTTTTTCATCACTATAAGCAACTTCTGATCCGATAAATGAGCAGTTCTCAATATCTTGATAGGTCTCATCAAAACGTTTGACACTCTGTTCTAGTACCTCATCTCGTAATTGTGCGTATTTAGCAACATTTTCACACGCTTGATTATCACTCTCTTGAAGTGTAGTATCAGCTTCACTGAGTAACTCTTGTGATGCGGCAATTAAGGTTTTTGCTTCTTTGTTATTTCCAGTCATTATGGCTCACTTTAGGATTATAAGGCACTCTTAAGGCTCAAGTAAGAGATTGTTTGAAGTACCTTTAAAATATTGATTTACTTAGAATAATAAAAGTTTGCTTTAGTTTCAATTGTTTTGTGTAAAATACTAGAAACAAATTTAGGGTATATATGGAACTTGATCTTTACGCAAAGGTAGAACATCTCTTGGATATAGAGGACTCAACAGAAGATTTACATCAAATATATATTGATATTCTACAAAATTATGATGTTACCAAACTACTCGATATTGGATGTGGTCGTGGGCTCTTAATGCAAAAACTTTCACATCTTACATGTAAAGGTATTGATTTAAGTGCTTTAATGGTCGAACAAGCGCAGGCAAAAGGACTTGATGTTACATGTAAGGATGTAAGTGAAGTAGATGAACGTTTTGATCTTGCCTTAGCTGTTTTTGATGTATTGAATTTTTTAGATACTACAGCTCTTGATAACTTTATGGCAAGCGTGGCTTCACTTTTAGATGAAAATGGTATTTTCATGGCAGATATCAATACTTTGCATGGTTTTGCTAATGTAGCTGAGGGTGTTATGGTGGCTGAAGATGAAAATTTCTTTCTAAGTGTTAATGCTATTTTTGATTCACCTTCACTCTCTACCGAGCTAACACTATTTGAACGTCATGATAATGATTTATTTACAAAAGAACAAGATATAATTACACAATATTTCCATCCTCTCTCATTTTTTAAGAAGCAGAAGCATCTCAAACTCATTGAGAAACGCAATATTTCGCTTTATGATGAAGATGATAAAACATTACTTATTTTTAAAAAGGTGACCTCATGATAAAAGTATTTATATTTTTAATTATTGCTTTATCTGTTTATGCTGAAAACAATGTAACTTCTACTGATTCGAATGAAACAAATAGCTCTCAAAAACTTTATATTGATCATTTTGCAGATGGAGTTGATAGTATGCATACTTATGTTTCACGTAAGGTTAAAGTTGTTTCAAGTAATGCGGATAAACAAGTTGCTGATTGGGCTTATGCTTTTGATGGGAATAAATCTGCACAGAAACGTAAAACAGAAAAAGCCAAAGAGGATAATGCTTCTGCTGCAATGTCAGATTATTTTAGTGATTTTTTCAAGGATGAAACCTTTTTAAATGCCAACAATCAGAGTTATCTTCGTGTTCGTATTGGACCGGAATTTAATATGAGAGAGCCTCATAAATGGGATATGTCTATAAGTTTTAATATCAACCTTCCATATACTGAAGACTCTTTGAAGCTTTTTATTGGAGAGGATGTTGATGCTGATTTAAATGATAAAACTCCTGATCCACAAGCAGGGGACGCAAGTATCGGTGTAAAGTATTTTATACCTGAATTTGTTGATAACCTTAAGACAGATTTTAGTGTGGGGATTACTGGAATTAATCCTTTTGTTCGTGGTCAAGTCCAGTATCCTTTTGATTTGTATGATTGGCGATTGCGTCCTGTTCAAAAAGTACAATATTCACTTGAAGATGAGATAGAAGAGGAGACACTAATGTATTTTGATCGTCGTATCTCTTCTTCTGAAATGGTGCGTTTGTTCCTTAAACGTGAAAGTGAAACTGAAAAAGAGGGACAACGATATTCAGCACAAATTTCATATTTTAATACCTTAGAATATGATGTTGGTTTCAATAACTATCTTGCCATGTCGGGTGATAGTCAATATTTTGTGAATCATCCTGAATATATCCCTGATGGGCATGAACATAGTGGAATTGATAATTATCGTGTTGGTATGGTCTGGAAGGCACAATTTTTCCGTGAATGGCTCTTTTATGAACTTGAACCTATTGTTGAGTGGGATCGACGATACTACTATAAAGAAAATTATATTTTTAAAGCAAAACTTGAATTATGGTTTGGGAAAATTTAAAAATCTTGCTTAAATTTTTTTTGATACTTTTCTAATACATTTTAACTCTATACTATAGGTCTATATTTAAAGTTTTAAGTGCGTCGAGGAATTTAAGGTGAGCGTAAAACAGCAAAGTTAACCTTTGTCTTATTTGCAATCAAAAATCTATTTAAAAGAAAAGTAAGAGTTATTCAAGATCGCTTTGATTCCATGTCAGATATTAATGAGCATCTCCCCTATATAATACATATTATACAGGGGAGAGGGTAAACAAATACTTTTGAGGTAGTATTTTAAAGTAACTTTTTCATTAATTCAATATGATAATTTTCTTGATAATTGATAAAATTAAAGAAGATTTCAAGTTCAGGATCTTGAACTGCCTGAGCTAACTTACGGCACTCTTCTTTAGCATTCAACTCTTCATCAATACCATTTAAAATAAATTCACGAAGATTAGTAACTTTATAACTCATCTCATGAACTTCACGAGGAAGTGCTAAGAGTCCTAGCTCTGCGAGCATATTTCCAAAGGACTTTAGATGAAAGTATGACTCATCAACAAGATCTTGATAGACATCAAAATGTAAAAGAGAATCAGTATAGTTTTGCATATAAAAGTATATTAAAATAAGCTCATACTCTTTATAAGTCTCTTCAAAAAGAAAAAGAATAAGTGCGTCACGTTGTTGCGAAGAGAGCTCTTTATCTTGAAATTTAAGACTTTTATTAAAGGCAGTGATGGGAGCATTACATGTAATATCATTGAGCCATAAATCAATAACGGCTATAAAGTAGTTTTCATCTTCACGAATACGAAAAAAGAGTTCACCTTCACGATAGTGCGAGTGATTTGATTTGATATGCTCTTTAAGGTGTGTGAGTGTTTTGAAAACATCATCATGTTTTATATTAATTTCACTACGTTTATAGTTGTAATAACTATTATCCTCACGATAAATCTTAGCAATCCATTTTATATGACGAAAAGCAATTTGTGACATTTCAAAGAGTTTTTCTTTTATAAGAGGATTTTTGATAGCAAATGAGCTAAAAAGCAGGTGTAACCATAATTCATGTTTAGCTTGGAACAGATTCATTTTCTTCCTTTTTATCTTGAGTATCACAACTTTGTGCAATGGCTATTTTATACATTGCCTCTTCTTTGCCATCTGTAAGATGTACATGATTGAGTAGGGCGGCATCAAAAGATGTTAGAACCATATCTGCACAGGCTTGTTGGGAAGCAGGAGCATTTTTGATTTGTTCTTTCATTAATACCGAAGCACGTTTAGCATTAGGTAAGGTATCGCCTTTAATCATCTCAGTAAACATAGAGCCTAAGATAACAGTATCTTGACAGCCATTAGTAGCAAAGCCAACATTGTTGAGTTTTTCATCTTTTACATGTAGATAAAAGATAACAAATTCTTGTGTTTTGCGATCATAACCCATCCCTGTACCATTAGCAGGTTCAATTTGCCCATAATTTTTTGGATTCATTAGATGATCTATGATTTCGTCGTTTAATTCTTTAGGGGAGTATTCTTCATTCATATGCAGATTTTATCATAAGCTTGGTAAAGTATACACATCCCACTTATATATTCCCACTTTTAAACGAGTATATTGTGTCATAGTGCAAGGCGAAATTCCGAAGGAGCTACT
>JAYEPE010000119.1:0-16553 GCA_034723735.1 Campylobacterota bacterium
GGCTCAGTTTTACCAAATTTTGAACCTGATATAAATATTTGTATCCAGTGTATAGGAATAGCAAAAAAAGTCAAGCTGGATATCAAATATGTAGTAGGTTATAAAAAATCTTAACAAAAAGTACATTTTTCAAGAGGGTTGAAAGGTTGAAAGGGTCGAGTTGAAAGGGTCGGGTTATAATTATAACTAAAGATAAAACACTTTTTGTATTTTGGTAGGAAAAAAAGTACTACAAAAACTGAAGAAAAAAGATTGACACATTATTTTCCATATAATATACTTTGGACATACATAAAAACAGTGAGGTGTATTATGACTGCAATCATTTCTAAATGGGGAAATCAATTATGCTATAATACATTATGAAGAGTAAAGGTTTTGCAATGAATAAAACTAAAGTTGATGATATGCTTATTGAGATGATTACTCCTAAGGTTAAGGAGATTGAAGAGAAGTTTAGTAATGGACAGGGGCTAAGTCAAGATGATATTAATACGCTTTTGCTTAAATCTCAATATAACCATATTAATCACCTTGACGAAAAACTTGATGAGGTTACTGCAAGTGTTGCAGCACTTGAAAATAAATTCACAGCACTTGAAAATAAATTTGTAGGACTTGAAAATAAATTCACAGGACTTGAAAATAAATTTGAACTTCAAAATGAGCAGATAGAGCATATCATCCAAAAAGCGCTCAATAAAAATATGATGCTACTTATAACTGTAATGGGCACCTTTGTTATTCTTTCAAAAATCATAGATAAATTTTAAAATTCCACACAAGGGGTAACAAATCCACCGAAAAAAGAAATATAAACAAGGAAGCTACTAGTAGCTCCTTCGGAATTTCGCCTTGCACTATGACGCAATATACTCGTTTAAAAGTGGGAATATATAAGCGGGATGTGTATACATCTAAGCATAAAATTAACTCTATTTGGAGATAATAACTTATCTTACATGTAAGGCTTTGTATGAGCGTAAAACAGAACTGTTATCTCCTAGATACTTCGGTCATTCTTGATGATCCAGCCAATATTTTAAAAATTTCTCAAAATAATGAAAATGCTGTTGTTATTAGTAATATCGTCCTTTCTGAACTTAATAATAAAAAAGATGATATGCGTGGTGAAGCAGGCTTTAGGGCACGTGAATTTTTCCGTCTTGCTGATAATGGAAATGGTGAATCTGTAGCTTTTGATGATCTGCCTGAGTGTCTTCGTAGCTGCTTTTCAAGCGCTACATGTAAAGAAGATAAGTACTACCAGCTTATTATTGATTTTGATCGCTCTTTATATGGCGGTGAAGTTGTACCTGTTGAGCTTTATGCGGTATATAGAGATGTGTATCGTGTGAGCCATCATTATGATGAGGCAAAAGGTCTTAATGATGCAAAGATTGCTGAGATTGCTAAAGATTATAATCTTACACTTTTGACAAATGATATCTCTTTTAAAATTGCAGCTGAGGTTCAGGGTATAAGCTCACAAAGTATTCATAATGCAAGTGTTGATGATGTGGATAAAATCGATTTTTCTCAGAGTGCTTATTATACCAATGAGCCAGAGATCCAAGTAGCACAAAAGCATTTTGATTTTGAGCAGTTTAGTTTTATAGAAGAAGCTAAAAGTTCCAATAATGAGATTTATGAAACAGGTATTCAGCGTTACGCACTTAGCCATAACAATAATTTAGAGTGGTGCGATTTTGACAAACGCTTTGGCGAGTATTTTGATGAGAATCTTATTCGTCCTATTAACTTAGAGCAGAAATTTTACTTTTCTATTTTAACACATCCTCAAAATTATGTGACGGTTGTGGCAGGTTCTACGGGTTCTGGTAAAACTCTTATCGCTCTTCAGGCTGGTTTGGAGCTTTTAAATGAAGGCTTAGTCGAAGGTATCGTGTATGCACGAAATACTGTTACAGCCAACGATACTCACTCAGAGCTAGGTTTTCGTAAGGGAGATGAGGAGCAAAAACTAGGCTATTTTATGTATCCACTCTACGCCGCTATAAATTTTACAATAGAGCATCAAAATAAACACTCAATTGATGCACGCGTAGAATATACAGGCAATATAAACTCAACAAAAAGTGAAAATGCAACTGTGAATTTTATGGCTAAACACAATATAGAAGTGATGGATATAGCCCATCTACGAGGCACAACGATTTCAAGAAAATTTGTCATTATAGATGAAGCTCAAAATATGACAAACGCGACAATGAAGCTTATTGGAACACGTATGGGAAATGAAACAAGGCTTGTAGTGATGGGAGATACCCGTCAGATAGACCATCCATTTTTATCACGTCGTAGAAATGCCTTAGTTACATTATTAAATAAGGCACGAAATAGCGATTTTATAGCAGGAATTCAACTGCGCCATACTATACGTAGCGAGGTGGCGAATTGGTTTGACAAAAACTTATAAGTAAAGCTATTTTTTACATGTAAGCTGATATCATAATTAACTTTTCTCTATATAAAGAAAGATTATGAATAAAATTCGTGTATTAGCGGTTGATGATGAGCCTTTTAATCTTGATTTGATTGAGGCTGCTTTTGCTTTAGTGGATGATGTTGATATCACTAATGCTGAAGATGGTTTTCAAGCTTTAGGCTTGATGGCGGAAAATGATTATGATGTGGTATTGCTTGATATTAGTATGCCTCGTCTTAATGGTATTGAAGTCTTAGAAAAGATTCGTGAAGATGAGCGATTGAAACAGTTACCTGTTTTAATGGTGACAGCTAATCCTGAGAAAAAGCACGAGGCACTCTCCAAGGGTGCAAGTGATTTTATTGCAAAACCTTATGATATCGAAGAGTTGCAACTTCGCACACTCAATTATGCAAAAATTAAAAAATATCAAGATCAAATTAATCGTCATAATGAATCACTTGAAGAAGAGGTTCAGCGACGCACTCAAGAACTTCAAGATAGCTTGAAGTTAGCAAAAGCAACAGAGCATGAAATCTCTATTCGTCTTGGACGTGCTTCTGAGTTTCGTGATTTGGAGACAGGTGGACATATTAAACGTATGAGCTATTATTCAGAACATTTGGCACGTCTGTATGGTCTTGATGATGAAGAGTGTGAGTTAGTTCTCTACGCCGCGCCTTTACATGATATCGGTAAGGTTGGTATTCCTGATAAAATTTTACTCAAGCCAGGGCGTTTTGTAGGTAATGAGTTTGAGATCATGAAACAACACGCCGCACTTGGTGCTAAGATGCTTGAAGATTCAGAGCAGTTTCCTGTACTTCATGCAGGACATATTATCGCCTTAGAGCATCATGAAAAATATGATGGCTCAGGCTATCCTCATGGCAAAAAAGGCGAAGAGATTCATCTGTATGCCAGAATTGTGGCAATTGCGGATGTTTTTGATGCTTTGAGCTCAAAACGTGTCTATAAAGACCCGATGCCTTTGGAAAAAACACTTTCTATTATGAAAAATGATGCTGGAACTCATTTTGATGCGCATCTTATTGAGCTATTTTTGAATAATTTGGATGATTTTTTAGCTATTCAAAAACGCTTTCCTGATAGTGAAAATCATCACTCTATTTTAGATTTACTTGAAGAAGGTGATATAAAATGAAAGTTTTAATCGTTGAAGATAATGAGTTTAATCAGATTGTTTTGCGAGATATGCTCCTGATTATATTTCCATCTTTGGATATTAGTGTGCATGATTCTGCTGTAGATTCACTCAAAATCGGTAATCATGAGAGTTATGATTTGATTCTATCTGATATAGATATGCCAGGCATGAGTGGATTTGAGTTTTACACAACTTTACGAAATGATTTAAACATTACCATTCCTATAATTGCAATTACAGCACTTGCCGTAAGTGGTGATAAAGAGAAAATTTTGATGCATGGCTTTGATGCATATATTTCTAAGCCTATTAATCTTGATGAACTAGGTCCAACCTTAGATCCTTTTATAGTGAGATAATATGCAAACAATTGCAGATATATGTAGTGATTTTAATATTACTAAAGAAGATATCCAAGCACGTCAAGCCCTTGATGAGTATCTTCATTCACTCTCTAGCGTTCTTGTAGATGAGTTTTATACCCTTTATCTCAAGCCCAATAAAAAACTTAGCCCTTTTTTAGAAAAAACAGATGGTTCATTGTTGCTTAAAAAGATTAAAGAGTTTGTTGTTTTTATCTTTAGTGCACCACTAAATCAAGCCTATTTTGATCGAATAAAAAATATTGGTTTTGTCCATTTTTCCATACAGTTAGCTCCGTCTCGTGTCAGTTACGCCTTTTGGGCACTGCATCAAATTATAGGAAAAATGTCTGAGGTCAACGAGGTTGTGAAAAAATCACAAGCTTTGATTTCTAAGTTTCTATTTATGGTAGAGCATGTAATGAATGAAAGTTACTATCTTCATGAGAAAAAACGTTATGGCGAGAGTGATTCAAAATATCAAATGCTAGGTACCTTTGATGAACTATATGCTGCCTTATACCTCCATCAAAAAAATTTACAAAAGGTAGAAGATAACTTTGTAAATCAGGGTGATCCTAAGTTGTTACTAAATGAAATTGCAAGTGATCCAAAGAGTTGTATGATGGGAAAAGTCCTCTACACCTTAGAAGAAAAACGTGATTTTTTAGCTTATTTCGACATTGATATAGATGCAATTAATACCTTACATGTAAAGTGGCATCACGCTTTTTTATCTATTACTAAAGATTCAAATATACACTCAATTGAAAATCTGCGAGATATTACAAAAGAGATGGAAATACAAATTGATGGTCCTCTTCATGAGTATGCAAATGAAAGTTTTCTGGCACTTAACTCAGGTCTTAAGGCAATTCGTTCTATGTCAGAGCTTTTCTATCTTAAACCTTCTCATGAAAAAGATGATGGTGTTACAATACTTTTTGAGAAGATACATCAAAATTTTATCTCGTACTTTGCATGGGCAATTGATACGATGGTTATTAAACAAGAGCTTATAGATACAAAACAGTATGATCTTTATCGTACTCTTGAGTATGCCAAACATAAGTTTTATATAGGCATTAAAACCCATGAAGGGAATAATCAATCACATCTTATGGAGATATTATCACTCTTGCTTGAAGCCTTGCAAATGAATCTCTCTATTCAAGAGCGCGAACGCGAATTAATGAAATTTGCAGGACAGGCAGAGAGTGCCAATCGTTCAAAAGATATGTTTTTGGCGAATATGTCGCACGAATTACGTACACCACTTAATGCTATAACAGGTTTTTCTCAGATACTTATGATGCGTCCAGATACACCCGATGGTGTCAAGACTTACGTTGAAAAGATTAATATCGCCGGTAACAATCTTCTTCATTTAGTCAATACTATCTTGGATTTTGCAAAATTAGAATCAGGAAAGATGGCTTTTAACCCTCGATTATATAGCATCCATGACATTATTAGTGAAGTAAAAACATTGATTTCACCATTAGCGGATAAAAAAGAGATTGAGCTAAGTTATCCAAGAGTAAAATCACTGAAGCTTCTTTTAGACCCTGATTTATTTAAACAAGTTCTTATAAACCTTTTGAGTAATGCCGTTAAGTTTACACCTAATGGAGGAAAAGTTAGTCTTGAAATGCGTTATGAAAAAGAAGAACGTGCCTATCTTTTTTCTGTTTGTGATAGTGGTATTGGAATATCAAAAGAGAATCAGGAACTTCTTTTTCAAGCTTTTTCACAGGTCGATAATGTCTATCAAAAAGAGCAACAAGGCACAGGGCTTGGACTGATGATTAGTCAAAAGATTGTTGAAGAACTGCATCAAGGAAAGATTTTTATAGAGAGCCAAGAGGGAGAAGGAAGCTGTTTTTATGTGCGACTTCCTATCCCCTCAACAGAATCACATACCTATATGGTAGAAGAAACGACAAGTAATAAAAGTCTTTTATTGGTTGAAGATAGTGAAGATTATCAGCAAGTTATTGTCGAGCATCTTAAGGATTTTTATACGATAACCGTGACCGATACTGTAAACCGTGCAAAAGAGCTTCTAATTAGTAATCATTATGACTTTATTATTTTAGACTATTTTTTGACAGATGGGGTCAGTTCGGAAGTTTTACAGTTTATGGAAGATGAAGCAATTAGTATTATTGCTATTGTTGTATCAGCAGAAGATGATATACATATCGCAGAATCCTTAAAAGGATTTAGCAATTTGCAGAGTATTTTGAGTAAAAATGATGTTAATCATATCTGCTCTTTACTAAAAAAATAAAGAGATATGATGAAGCAATTTATTAAACTATTTAAAGATTCTATTATTGGTCCTGTTGTTGTCGTTAGTATAAGTTTAAGTATTGGACTTTTTTATCTTATTCCTTTTCTTTCACAATATTATGCTAAAGAACAAAGTTTAATCCAATCAGAACGTTTAGTGACACATATTCGTATGTTTCGTGCTTATTATAATGATTATGTTTTAAGTAAGGTACGTGCACAAACTGATTTTCGTATTAATTATGACCATCGTGATCACACTGATACCTTACCCCTTCCTGCTACAACTGTACATGATTTAGGAAAACTCTTTACTGAAGGAACGGATTTAGGTGTAAGGATGTATAGTAATTTCCCTTTTCCTAATCGTGAAGATCGTATTCTTGATGGTTTTCAAGAGCGTTCTTTGTCATATTTATTAAAACATCCTGATAAAATTTATACTGAATATGATGAGAATAAACGTGCCTATCGCTCCGCTTTTCCTGATTTTTTAACAGCACCAGGATGTGTCTCATGTCACAATACTCGAGCAGATACTCCTAGAAGAGACTGGAAATTAGGAGATATTCGTGGTGCTATAGAAGTGATAAGCCCTGTCGATGCGGTAATAGGTTCGAGCAGAGAGATGACTTTATATATTATTGCTTTTGTTGGATTGAACCTATTTATTTTAATTGTACACTACTCTGTGCTCTCATTTCACCGTTCACGTCGTCTTCAAAATAAAAATGCGACGCTTGAAGAGCAAGTGGGTATCCGCACCGGAGAACTTGAACGCCAAAACAAAATTCTTTCTGAATATAAACAGGCAGTTGATGATGGAGCTATCGTCTCAAAAACAGATACAAAAGGCAAAATCACTTATATAAACGATGCCTTTGAAGTAGTGTCAGGATATTCAAAAGATGAGTTAATCGGAAAAAATCATAATACGGTAAGACACCCTGAATCAGCAGATGAAATTTTTAGTGATTTATGGTCAACTATTAAAGCTAAAAAAGTTTGGAGCGGGGAGATTCAAAATCTAGCAAAAGATGGCTCTTCATATTTTGTTCATGCTACTATCAGTCCAATTCTTGATGAAAACGATAATATTATTGAATACTTAGCCATACGGTATGAGACAACACAATTTCATGAGGCGATAGCCGCCGCACAAAAAGCAGAGCGAGCTAAGGGACAGTTTTTAGCCAATATGTCACATGAATTACGTACGCCGCTCAATGCTATTATTGGATTTTCACAAATCTTACAACATCGCAAAACAATTCCAGAAACAGAAATTACGTATATAGATAAAATTTTGATTTCAGGACAAAATCTTCTAAAACTTGTCAATACTATTTTAGATTTCTCTAAAATTGAAGAGGGAAAAATGGAGTATCACCCTTCAGAATTTTTCTTAGGAACACTTATACGTGAGGTACATGTTTTAGTAGAGTCTCAAATTCAAGAGAAGAGCATTGCTTTTACTCTTCCAGACTTAGAAAATGAGCAAGCAATTTTTGCAGATATTCAACTTTTAAAACAGGTTCTTATCAATTTACTAAGCAACGCTATCAAATTTACTCCTCAAGAGGGAACAATCACGCTAAGTTATAAAAAAGAGAATGAGATGCACTATTTTAGTGTGTGTGATAGTGGTAGTGGTATTGCTAAAGAAGAACTAGACTCTCTCTTTACTCCATTTATTCAAGGAAAAGAGGCTGTGAATGCTGCGGTAAAAGGAACAGGTCTTGGTCTTGCTATCTCAAAGCGTATAGTTGAAGATATCCATAAAGGTCATATTTCGGTGACAAGTGAACTTGATAAAGGAAGCTGTTTCTCTTTTGATTTTCCATCAAATTTAGAGGAATTTACTAATCACTCCTCGCAATAACAATATACATCAACCCAGCAAACCGCAATATGTATTCCATCTCAGGAGAGATGGAATAAGGAGGTACAACATCCAAAAAGTGGTGATTGAATTATCCAACCATTTTGCTATCAGAGAATTGATTTGTAACAAACTTATGTAAAACAGAGTTTATAAGTGTCTGATACGGCATCCCTTCTTTAAGTGCTCTTGCTTTTAAAAGCTCTAAATCACTCTCTAATACTTTAATATTAATTGCTTTTCTTTGTTGATATTTTGCACTTATTATGGATTTTATCTTAGCAATCTTATCTTCTTTATCGGGAATGCTACTTGGATTTTTATTTTCAACATAATCAACTATTTCTAACTCTTCTTTAGAATACATGATTAATCCTTTTTGTATTTTTTAGTAAGTTTACGAGAAGGAATAATACTTTTCAATACCATTTCGTTTTCATTTAGTATAAAAGGTATATAATAAATATATCCAGCAAATTCTATAATAAGTAACTCTTGGTTTGGATATTTTTGCGTATTATGGTGAGGTATGATATCTAAGATATTGTCATTTAAGATGGCACTCTCAATATCTTCAAATGAGATATTTCTTGTGTTTTTTAACAAAGTGTTTTTTTCTTCGTCCCATATAATGCGCATAACTGTCCTTCTATGCTAAAATTATAACATAGATAAAGTGTATACTTAATGGTTACTAATAAAATATACACCTGGCTTGATACATGATTTACAAAATGCACCTGCTTTAGTGTAGTCAGTAATCTGCTCTACCGTTGTTAAGTCATTAAGACGGATAACTTCATAAGCCATTACTGAACAGTGCATCTTTTGTGGTGGAACGGGATCATCACAAAGTGCCATTTCCGATACACGGGTCAGGCGTTGAAAATTTACTAAAATAATGTTGAACCACGGGTAAAAAATTACAAATTAAATGTAATTCAACTTCTTAGCATTTGCAAAACGGGCCGGCAAAACGGGCCGGGTTATAACTATAACTTTTCTGATTATATGTAAAAGAATTATTCCTCCAATAAGTAAGACCCTCGCTTACATCATAACACCTCAATATTTCTCATATCGCAAAAGTGATTTATATATAATTATCCATTTAAGTTTTGAGATAAAGTTATAGTTATAACCCGACCCCTTTTTTTAACCCGACCCCTTTTTTCTAATCAAGAAAAATTATAACATAGATAAAGTGTATGCTTAATGGCTGCTAATAAAATATTTATTTTATAGATAACTATAGGGTAATAACCCTACAGAAATTAGATAGGAAGAACGCGGATTTTTTGAGAGAGTTTTTCTTTAAGTGTATTTTCAATTGCAAAGAGCGTTCCTGTTGTAGAGCTAGCGCAACCATTACAAGCACCTAAGTAACGAATATAGATATCGATATACTCTTCGCCATCTTTCACGTCAACAACTTCCATATTACCGCCGTCCATGATTAAAAACTGACGTAAGTTTTCATCTACAACTGCGTCAATAGCTTTGATTTTTTGAACGAGAGTCATTGTTTCAAAGTTACCGCCAGCTCCAGCGTCAGCAGCTGCTGCCATCTTCTCTTCGTCCATCTGACGACGAACATCAGCTAAGATATCAACAAGATAATACTCTTTCGCTTCATGCCCACCTGGCTTGATACATGATTTACAAAATGCACCTGCTTTAGTGTAGTCAGTAATCTGCTCTACCGTTGTTAAGTCATTAAGACGGATAACTTCATGAAGTGTTCCTAGAGATACACGAGCACATTCACAAACGATAATCTCCTCTTCAAAACTCTCCGCATCAACACCCATATAAAGACCAGCTGCTTTTTTGATTACATCATAAGCCATTACTGAACAGTGCATCTTTTGTGGTGGAACGGCAGGGGTATCAGGATCATCACGAAGTGCCATTTCAACATCGATATTTGTAATCTTTACAGCTTCTTGAACTGTTTTTCCGATACAAAGATCAGTCATAACATCAGAAGAGGCGATAGCTGTTCCACAACCAAAACTTTTAAATTTTGAGTTAATTATACGGTCATCTTTGGGATCAATCTCCCAGTAAAGACGTACCGCATCTCCACAAGACTCCGCACCAAAATCAGCAACTATAAGCTTATTTCCATGCTCTGCAGCTTCAGCTTCGGTTATTTCGCCTTGATTTTGAGGGTTATTCATTAATGTTGTTACTTTATTAGAGTATGCGTCCCAAAGTGAGTCGCCTAAAATGTCATTTTTTGCCATTTTGTGTCCTTTAGTATATAGATATTTTTTAAATTATTAGTGGTGATGAAGTTCGCACTCTTGAACTTCTCCACCTGGTGTTGGTTGTACTTTAGCAAATGAGCTAGAAATTGCTCGTAAACGTTTTACCGCGTCACTGAAGTGATTAATAACATAATCAACTTCCGTATCAGTTGTAAAACGGCTAAGGCTTAAACGAATACCTGTATGCGCTAACTCATTATCAGCACCGATTGCTAACATAACAGTGTTAGCTTCTAAATCTTCACTCGCACAAGCTGAACCTGTTGAAGCTCCGATTTGACCATTATTTAAGTCCCAAAGCATACCTTCACCCTCAACGCCACGAATAGATATTAAGATAGTATTTGGTGTACGATTGGCACGATCACCAACAGTAAAAGTCTCAGGAATGCTTGCCAAAAGAGCATCTTCAAGACGGTCACGTTTTTTAGCGATAGCTATTGATTTTTCTTCAATATCTTTTGTCGCAAGCTCTATAGCTTTTCCCATGCCTACGATATACGGAACATTAATAGTACCCGAACGACGACCACCCATATGCTCACCACCATGAATCAGTGGAGAAAGAGCTTGTGAATCTTTAATATAAAGTGCTCCAATACCTTTAGGACCATGAAACTTATGTGCTGACATTGACATAAAATCAACATTTACACTCTGCATATCAACAGGAATTTTACCTACTGCTTGAACGCCATCACTATGAAAAAGAACACCTTTTTCTTTACAAACATCACCTATCTCTTTGATAGGAAAAATCATTCCTGTCTCATTGTTTGCCCACATAATGCTTACAAGAGCTGTTTTATCAGTTATAAAACTCTTTACTGTGTGCGCTTCAACAATACCTTGCTCATTAACAGGGAGATAAGTAACCTTAACGCCTTGCTCCTCTAAAAATCTACATGTAGAGAGTACAGATGGATGCTCAATCTCCGTTGTTAGGATGTGATTTTTATCACCATTGAGGATATGATCTATCCATACAGACTGAAGTACCCAGTTATTTGACTCTGTTGCGCATGATGTGAAGATAATATCATCATCATCAGAAGCATTAATCGCAGTATATACTTGATCAATTGCCCTAGAAATCGCAGGATGTGATGCAGTACCAAATTTATGAAGTGAGTTTGGATTACCATACAGTTCAGAAAAGAACGGCATCATAGATTCTACAACTTGTGGATCTACCATTGTTGTAGCGTTATTATCCATATAAACTTGCATCTAAATTTCCTCTAAATTTTAATTAAGACAAATTTTGTCTTGTTTTGATTTTGAGATAATAAAGTAAGTGTTGTTATAGATAGCTTAAAGAATCTTTATAAGGAATTGTATTTAAGTTTCAAAGCCCAAGAATGGACTATGCTAACGATAGTTAACACGGTCTATTTTTGGTTTATAGGTAGGATCTTCACCAGCTACAGTCCAAAGTTTTTTACTTAAAGCGCTGATAGATTTTGTGAAACCATCATCAAAAGCTTCTAGAAAGTCAATCTCACTAAAATGTTGCTTAAGCAAATCTTTCTCATATTCAAAACCACTGCCTTTTGGCTCTAGAGTTAGTTTTTTCCCAGACTCCAAGTTGGCTAAAAACCATAAAGATAAAAACTCTTCTGAAAATTTATTTAAAACAAGATCAGAAAATTCTTCAAAGCTTTTGTGAGCACTTTGTTCATAGATATCAATAATAAGCGATAGTGCCTCATGAAGATGCACAAGCGGCACCATCGCAAAGAGCATGCGTCCCACACTTAAACCAGCTGTATGCACTGCACCGATATAGACCCGCGCCCCACCGTCTGTATCTCCAAAGTGATTCGTTTTGAGACCAATTAAGCCGATATCTGTATGTCTGTGTCTTCCACACCCTTTTACACATCCTGAAAAACCGACACTGATGCCATGTTCGGAAATTTTGCTTAGAGGCAGGTAAGAAGTCTCATTTTTGATACTCCAAAAAGAGTAAGGGCAGAGGTTTCCAGCACAGGTGATGATAGTGCTGCTCTCTTTAGGAGAAGCAAAAGGAGTACTTTTATCGCTAAGTCCGAAGAGATAGATGTTTTGATCAATCCCAATTCTAATTTCAATATCATTTTGAGAAGCAAATTCTGAGATCTGTTTCATCTCATCAGCATTTAAACGTGCAAAGTCAGTCTGATAACAGTACGAATAGCTTCCATCTTTGAGCAGTTCGTTTTGAGAAAAAATAACTTTTTCAAGCTGTAGTTCTCCTGCACTTTCAAAAGGCTTGCCATACTCATCTTCAATATGTTTTTTTAAAGCATCCATACCAATATTTTCAATCATATAAAAAAGACGTGTTTTTGAACGTGAAAAACGAGAGCCATGCAGATAAAATGCCTCTACAAAAGCTTTGAAAAAATCAAAGGCTTCATCTGGAAGTAAAAAGATATCAGCATCTTGGGCAATCTCTGTATTTTTACCTCCCATATATACATTGAAACCATAGACACCATCTTTTTTTGCTAATGCGAAATAGAGATCATTGGCAAAAAATGAGGTGACACTTGCACGATTTCCTGAAACACCAATGGAGACACGTCGAGGTAGCATCCCCACATAACGAGGATTTTCAAGAATATACTCTTGCATCTGTAAAACAATAGGATAGGTCTCTATCTCATTGTATTTTCCGCGACCATCATAAACATTGGTAACGATATTTCGAATGTTATCACCAAAACTTTGCCAAGTTGTAAGACCATGGGAGTTGAGTTTTTTCCAAATTTCTAAGACATTATCTGCTTCAAGGTCATGAAGCTGTAAGCCCGCACGAGCAGTAATGATAATAGTAAGATCATACTCATCAACAACATCAGCAATAAAAGAAAATTGCTCCGTAGTAATTCGCCCTGCTGGAATACGAAGTCGCATAGTAAATTCATCTTCTAGAAAATCTGTGGTAAAAATACCAAAGTCTTGGAGGTAAAATCGATCACCCTCACCAAGATTTTCAAAGTCCAAGTTTTCAAATTCTTCAAAGTAATCGAAAGGGCGTAATCGTGCCTTGTAGCGTTCACGTTTATTTAGTTTTGTCTCAAGTTCTTCATTTGACATGCAAAGACTCCAGTTTTAGAAGTAATTAATGGTGTGATTTTAACATTATTATGCTTCTTTTTAGTAGTTTACATGTAAGCATTACAAGAAGAAAATTTAGCTATACTTGATTTATTTTATTTAATTATAGAGGAACAGAAGATGGATGCAAAAATATTTTTTGGCTCACGTGAAGATCAAAGTAGTTTATGGAGTGAGCGTCGTAGCCCTTTTAATAATGAAGTGGTGAGTCGTGCTCCTGTATGTAGTGGTGAAGATGCCCTGAATGCTTTAACAATTGCACAAAAAGCAACTCTTACATGTAAGGCTTCTACCTTATCGCAACGTTGCGATTGGTTACTTGATGTAGCACAAAAGTTAAAAGAGAGTCGTGAAGATATGGCGCAAACGATTACTGATGAAGTGGGTAAGCCTATCGCTTTTGCTCGCATAGAGGTGGATCGTTGTATCGAGACGGTAAGACTCTCTGCTGAAACGATGCGAACAATGCATGGTGAGACAATTAATACTGATGCCATGCCAAGTGGTAAAAAGACACTCTCCTTTTTTCGCCGTGAACCGGTTGGAGTTGTTGTTGCTATCACCCCTTTTAATTTTCCTCTTAATCTTGTAGCGCATAAACTTGCACCCGCTCTTGTTGCAGGAAATGCAGTGGTTTTAAAGCCAACTCCAGAAGCACCATTAACATCATATAAATTTGCAAAGCTATTCATAGAGAGTGAGTATGCCATCAAAGATGCCTTAAGTGTTGTGTATGGTGACGCAGAAGTAGGAAGTGCTTTGATTACAAGTGATATTCCTCGTGTGATAAGCTTTACGGGTTCTGTTCCTGTAGGTAATATCATTACAAAAAGTGCTGGGATTAAAAAAGTGAGTTTAGAGCTTGGTGGCAATGCAGCTACTTTTATTGATAAAAGTGCAGATTTAGCCTACGCAGCCCAGCGGTGCGCCTTAGGTGCCTTTGTCAATTCTGGTCAGGTATGTATCTCTTTGCAACGTATCTATGTTGATGCTGATATTTATGATGAATTTGCAGATTGTATGGCACAAGAGACAAAAAAACTTGTAGTAGGCTCACCTTATGATGATGACACCTTTATGGGACCATTGATTGATGATGATGCGGCAGAACGTGCAATGACATGGGTAGAGAGTGCTATCGAAGAGGGTGCTCGTGCACTTTTAGAGCCGATGCGTGAAGGTCGTATGTTTTATCCTTGTGTTATGGCAGATGTTAGAGATGATATGGCTATTGTTTGTGAAGAGGTTTTTGCTCCAATTGTGAGTTTAGTTAAAGTTGATGGCTTTGATGATGCCTCTCCTCGAATGAATAACTCCCCTTATGGCTTGCAATTTTCAGTTTTCACCAATGATTTAAAGCTGACAAAGCGCGCTATTGATGAGCTTGACGCTGGTGGTATTGTCATAAATGATATGCCGACTTTACGTTTTGATATTCAGCCTTATGGTGGTGTGAAACTTAGTGGTGTTGGACGCGAAGGTCCCTATTTTGCCATCGAAGAAATGACGGAGATTAAGTCTATTGTCATCACGTAAAAAAATCATCATTTCAGCATGCTTACTAGGTGAGGCGTGTCGTTATGATGGCAAGTCAAAACCTGCCTTACATGTAAGCGAGAAATATAAAGGGTACGAGATTATCCCTTTCTGTCCCGAAGCACCTGTTTTAGGAACCCCACGAGGACGAATCTCTGTTATAGAGATGCCTAATGGAGCCTTACATGTAAAGAGTGATGAAAATGGACGTGATGTTACTCAGCATCTTAAATTTGAAGTTTTGCGCTTTTTAAAAGAGCACTCAGATGTTAAAAAGGCAGTTCTGAAATCAAAATCCCCTTCATGCGGTTTTGGTACAACCCCAATTTTAAATACCAAACACGAGCAGATAGCCTTAGGCAACGGCATAGCCGCACAGATGCTTCATGATAGAGGTTTACATGTAAGCAGTGAGCTTAATATTTAAATTTTCACCTGAGCTAAAAAATTTGACCCCAACTGTTATTTTAGTTAAAATTATAATATTAATAATAAAGGGTTATGATTATGCGAACTACACAAACAGATATACTAATTATAGGTGGAGGTCCAGCAGCCTTGGTGACTGCGGCAACTGCACTTGAAAATTATCCAGATAAAAAAATTACACTTATCAAACAAGAAGAGGTAGGCTTAGTTCCTTGTGGTATTCCTTATATTTTTGGAGAAACATTGGGTAGCAGTGATAAAAATGCTATGCCTTGCGGTGGTCCTTTGGCAGACAAGATTACTATTGTAGTTGATGAGGTTTTATCTATAGATGTTAAGAATAAAGAGATACTAGCTTCACAAAATAAAATCAATTTTGAAAAACTTGTATTGGCAACGGGTTCCATTCCTTTTGTGCATAAAAGTTTTGAAAATGCTCTCAAATTGGAAAATGTTTTTACGATAGATAAAGATAAAGAGCGTATAGACAAGATAGTAGAGTATCTAAAAGAGAAACAAAAAGTCATTGTCATCGGTACTGGTTTTATTGGTGTTGAGATGGCAACAGAACTACGAAGCAGCGGAAAAAGTGTGAGCATAATAGGTGGAAAACAACATGTTCTAGCAGGTTCGTTTGATGAAGAATTAGCACTCGAAGCTGAAGATATTATGAAAGAGATGGCAATTGATTTAGTGCTTGGACAACATGCTTCAAATATAATAGAGGAAAATGGCAAAGCAGTAGGGGTAAAACTTTGCGATGGTACTGTTATCGATGGAGATGTAATCATATTGGCAACAGGGTATCAACCTAATACATCATTAGCAAAAGAAGCAGGACTTAAGATTGCAAGATATGGTGGTGTTTGGGTTGATGAGTATATGAGAACAAGAGATAAAGATATATTTGCTGTAGGTGATTGTTGTGGGAGAAGAGATTTTATAACAAGAGACCCATCAAAAGTGATGTTGGCTTCAACATCAGCATCAGAAGCCAGAGTTGCAGGGAACTCTCTGTATAAAATCAAATACCTAAAAGGCTTTAGTGGCACGA